>JBPEWW010000025.1:0-5025 GCA_052032275.1 Alteromonas sp.
CATCGGTGATGTGTGTCACGCCGCCGCCATGGTGAACCGCATCCAGCGGCACTGGCCCGAGGCTGAAATCACCTGGGTCATCGGCAAAGTGGAATATCAGCTGGTCAGGCTGATGCCGGGGATCCGCTTCGTGGTATTCGATAAATCCCAGGGTAAAGCCGCCGTCGCCCAGCTCAAGGCGACACTCAAAGACACCGTATTTGATGCGCTGCTGATGATGCAAGTGGCACTGCGGGCAAATATGGCCTCGCGGGTTATCAACGCCCGTCGCCGGATAGGGTTTGACTGGGGCCGCAGCAAAGAGCTGCACTGGCTGTTTGCCAACGAGCGGGTGACACCCCGCCAGCATGCGCATGTGCTGGACGGCTTTATGGACTTTGCCGATGCGCTGGGCGTGCCCGGCAGCACAGCGCCCGCGTGGCACATCCCGGTGAGTGAAGCAGATGCCGCCTGGGCGAAGGCGCAGGCCGAGGCGCTGGGGCCCTTTGTGGTGATTAGCCCGGCCGCCAGCAAAGCGGAGCGCAATTGGTTGCCGGAACGATACGCAGGTATCGCTAAACATCTGCAAGCCCGTGGCAAGGCTGTTGTACTGTGTGGAGGGCCGGGTGAACTGGATCAACAAACGGCGCAGGCTATTCTGGCTCACCAGCCGCCTGTGACGGCGAATCTGGTGGGACAAACCTCGTTGCATCAACTGCTTGCGCTGCTGTCTCATGCGGAGCTGGTGATTGCACCGGATACCGGGCCGGCACATATGGCAACGACAGTGGGGACACCCGTGGTGGGGCTTTACGCCCATTCAAATCCCCGCCGGACCGGCCCCTACAATAACCTGAATCATGTGGTATCGGTTTATGACGAGTGCATTGCTGCACAACGGGGTAAGCCCTGGCAGGAACTGCCCTGGGGCACCCGCGCCAAAGGCACAGACCTTATGCAAAAAATCTCCCTCAACAGTGTTATCGACAAAGTGGACAGTCTGCTGCATGCGTCTGCCCGGTAATTGCAGTCAATTGGCGCGGGATTATCTACACTTAGTATTATCCGCCAGCACATCGGTACCCGTTACTGCCAGGGAGAGGTTGAGTTGAGTAGAGTGGACCACCACGCCAGTAGATTCTATGGCTGCCTGTTTGCGGTGTTTGCGGCGTGCATGGCCGTGTGTGCCCCCGTGCAGGCTGCCGATTCCACGCAAATTATCTATTCCCGGCAGAATGACAATGTCAGTCTGAGCCATTCCGACGTGCTGAAGATTTTTACCGGCAATCGCCAGTACTGGGATGACGGCAGTAAAATCACGGTGTTTATGCTGCAGTCAGATATGCCCCTGCATAAACAGTTCTGCCGCGAACAACTGCGCATGTTTCCCTATCAGCTTGACCGGCTGTGGAACCAGATCACCTATTCCGGCCAGGGCGACCCGCCTACCACCGTTAATTCTGAACGGGCACTTATCGACGCCGTTCTCACTACGCCGGGGGCCATTGGCTATGCCTCGCCTGCCGGTATGAATGAATACAGTCAGTTGAAGGCAGCACAACAATGAAATTATTAGCATCACTGGCGTTCACCATTATCAGCGTGCTCAGCGTGCCCGCCGTTGCCGACACCGTCAGCTGGCACGGGTATTTGTCGCAGGGCATTACCCAGTCAGTCGACAGCGAGTTTATGACCGATGACGGCGACATTACCGCCGAGCTTACCGAGCTGGGTTTAAACGGCCGGTATGAATATGATCAGCGCCTGGCCATTGTCGGCCAGGTGGTGTATCTGGATGGTGCGAACCGTTATACACAGGGCGGGCGGCTGGATTATCTGTTTGTCGACATTACCCTGCCGGAGATGGCCAGCTGGAGTGGCCATTTACATCTGGGCCGGTTTAAAAACCAGCACTGGTTATACTCTGCTACCCGGGATGTGCCTCATACCCGGGCCACCGCCGTGTTGCCGCAGTCGGTGTATTACGATGGCTTTCGGGATATTGCGCTGGGCAGCGATGGCGCTTTGTTGAACATGAACCGGCTTACCGAGACCGGCTCCTGGGAAATAAACTGGAGTTATGGCCGTTCCAGCATTAGCAGGGAGCAGACCAAGGCGTACCTGGGCGTGGATGCCCGCGGCCAGGCGAAACAGGATTTTGTGCACCAGTTTAGTATGTACTGGCAGCCGCCCAGCATGAACTGGCGGTTTGGGGTCAGCCTGCTCGACTCCGACTTTCGCTATGAGCCTGCGCCGGTGGACAACCTGTTCAAAGGTGAAAGTGAAATCTTCCGTACCATGGTGTCGATGGAGTACTACAGTGAAAACTGGGAGCTCAGTGCTGAGCTGATCAGAGAACGCCAGCGCGACACCGGCGCCTTTGCGCCCAATTACATTAATAGCCGCATCAGCGAAGGCGGTTACGTGCAGTTGCGGTATTTGTTTAATGACCAGTTAAGCGGACTGATCATGCGTGACACTTACGATCTTAACCGCAATGACCGGGATGGTGAGCAACTGATGGCGCAAACCGGGGGCATGGTTCCGGCCTACTTTGGCTATATGGATACCACCACCGTAGGTGTTCGCTGGGATATGGCGCCAAACTGGCGACTGCAGGCTGAACACCACTGGGTTCGCGGCGGGGCCAGGGTAAAAGGTCTGTTCGATCCGCGCACCCAGTTATCTACCCACCCGGAATGGCGCATGTGGGCAGTGCAATTGATGTATTGGTTCTGATATGCGCGTACAGGTATCATTTACCACCAAGGTAATGGTGATCCTGCTGCTCATGATGCTCACGGTCACCGTGGTGATCGCGACCATTCTTATTCGTCAGTCGAACGAAAATATTCAGCGTCAGCATTACCAGACCCAGGTTGAGAATGAGCAGCGCTACGCGCTGTTTAACCGGGAGCTGAACAACCGCACGGTGATCTGGCTGGATGCCTTTACCAACATCACCCTGGCGCAGGAACAGAGCCTGGAAAACCTGGTGACCTCACTGCAAGACGCCAAAGAGTATCTGTATATTAATATGCAGGTGGATGATATCTGGCTATTCGATGGCGAGGGGCAGGTGCGCTACGCGGAATCCCCGCCCCCCATGCCTCTGCTGACGCCGTATGTGAAAACCACCCAGCAGGAATTCACCACCACCTCCATGCTGTATTGCGAGGCGCTGTGTAAACAGTATCTGTTCATCCCGGTGATGTCCCAGGGCGACGCGCTGCCGGTGATTGTGGTGTCTATGCGGTTGCAGGAGCTGTTGTCACTGTTAGGTGAGTCGACCGGCACCCGGCTGGCGCTGGTGCAGCAACCTGAGCAACCGGGTGCGCCGCCCCTGACCATTGCCAGTCGCCTCTCGCAAAGCTATCGTGCTGATATCGAAGCGATTATCAAACAACTGACCGGGGGCAGTGTGTCTGCGCTGATTGAAGAAGGGCGCACCGTACAGATGGGGCACGCGAACTACCTGGTGAACCTGCTGCCCATGTCACCGGCCCGGGGCCGGGAAACCTTTATTCTGCTGGTTCAGGATATCACGGCACAAATGCGCCAGGTGTCCCGCTATAAAACGCTGGTGGTGGGCAGTGCCGTGGTGTTATTCGCGCTGTTTGCCATTCTGGTGTACCTGTTCATTAACCAGTACCGAAATAAGCTGCTGGCCATTGCCAGTCGCCTGCCCATGCTGGCGCAGCAGCGTTATGATGAGTTTAAGCAGGCCACCCGCCAGGCGGCATCCTGGCGCAGTACGCGGTTTACCGATGAACTGGATGTGCTGGAAGCCACCGCCGACGACCTGGCGCAAACCCTGGAAGACATTGACAGCCGCATGGCCATGAACACGGCGCAGCTGGAAAAAATGGCCATGTTCGACACCCTGACCGGGCTGCCTAACCGCAACATGCTGACCTACCAGATAGAAAAACAGCTGGCGGGTTCGGCCAGGGATGATCGCATTGTGGCGTTGATGTTTCTGGATTTGGACGACTTTAAGAAGGTTAACGACAGCCATGGTCACGATGTGGGCGACCGCTTGCTGAAAGCCGCGGCGGCGCGCATCACCGCACCCTTGCGGGACAGCGATATTGCGTCCCGGTTTGGCGGTGATGAATTCGTGGTGCTGCTGTCGCATATCGCCAACCGTGAGCAGGCCGAGGTGGTGGCTAAAAAGCTGCTGGATGCCTTCTCCGCGCCTATCGATGTAGGTGACATGCAGTTTTATGTCACCGTGAGTATTGGCATTGCGATAACCAAGCAGTCGCAGGGCAAGTCGGTAGATTTGCTGCGCCATGCCGACATTGCCATGTACGAGGCGAAAGAGCAGCAGGGCGCCTCGTTTCGTATTTATGACGCCACCATGAACCTGAAGGTGATGCGCAAGGTAGAGCTGGAAAGCGAGGCGCGGATAGCCCTGCGCGATGATCAGTTCTGGCTGGCCCTGCAGCCCCAGATAGAACTGAAAACCCGTAAGCTGGTGGGCTTTGAAGCCCTGTTACGCTGGCAGCACCCCACCAAGGGCTTTATTCCCCCGAATGAATTTATTCCGTTACTGGAAAACACCGCCTTCATGCTGGAGCTGGACTACTGGGTAATTGCCCGGGCTACACGGATCCTGCGCGAACTGAAATCCAATGGTTTCGGTGATGTGAAGATGGCCATTAACCTGTCGTCAGGGCACTTTCTGGACCCCAGCCTGCCTGATTTTCTCCAGCAGCAAATCATTGAGCAGGGCATTGCGCCGTCGATGGTGGCGCTGGAGCTGACCGAGACCGTGCTGGTGGCCGACATCAACCGGGCCACCAGTGTGATGGAGCGGATCCGCGCCATGGGCTGCCTGATTGCCATCGACGACTTTGGTACCGGCTATTCGTCGCTGAGTTACCTGAAGTCCCTGCCGGCAGATTATATAAAAATAGATCAGTCGTTTATTGCCGGTATAACCGACAGTCCGGATGATCGATCCATCGTGTATTCGACTATTAGCATGGTAAGAAACATGGGGCTGCAGGTGATTGCCGAGGGTATTGAAGAGAATGCCCA
>JBPEWW010000250.1:0-4544 GCA_052032275.1 Alteromonas sp.
ATGATCATGCCAAGACGCCAGACCGGATGCCGGGCGGCATGCTGGCGTAAAAATACACCAATACCAGCTTGTGGCAACAATGCGCCGGACTCACGAATGGGTACCAGCCATCCCACCATCCAGGCCGGTGCGCCAAGGGTGATGAGTAACGCAGGTAAGGTTGTTTTGGGAGACACCAGTAAATCTGCCAGCTTGTTACAAGCCAGCCCGACTATGAGTTTATATTTATTGCTTAACGCCAAAGCGCACTCCTGGGTGAATTGCGTTGGCCGGGTATGCGGGAAGGCTTAACGCCGGATCATCTGACGTATAACCGCCCCGTAATCTGGCAAAATCTGCGCCCCTTCCAACGCGCCTGACTCTCGCAGGTACGAATGAAATGCTGCCAGCCGGTAGGGTGGCACCGCAGGTAACCAGTGATGCTCAAGATGATAATTCACATGGTTCGGCGCTACTGTCAGCCTGGCAAGCAGTCCTGCATGGACTGTTCTGGCATGTTTACGGGGATCTTTATCAAGCAGATCAGGCACATTCGCATGTTCTGCCGCATTGCGCAGCCGTGAAAACAGCTGAAAGGTTGTGAGGTAGGCCAGCCACCACAGTCCGTACAGCCATGGACTGCCAAGTGCGCTCAGCGTAATCAACAGGGCACCATGAAAAACCAGCGCGGGCGCCAGGTTGGTTACCAGACACTGTGCAGACTGTGTCCAAGACAGCGGTTGCGATGGCTGTGTGGTCGTGTAGGCCATGTCATACTGAATGCGCCCGGCATGCATCATTAACAGAATAAAGGTGTTCTTGATGCCGGTCAGCCCTATCGCATCGCGCCCCAGTTTACGGGCCAGACTAGACCGGGTAACCGGATAAGGGCGGTAATTAGCATAATCGGGGTCGTCTGCCGTGCCCGCCCTGGCATGATGTTGCAGATGATAGCGTCGATAGCCTTCAAACTGCGCCAAAATCGGCGCGGCGCACAGCCAATTGCCGACAAAATCATTGACCTGGGGCTGGCGAAACAATGCCCGGTGCGCACAATCATGCATCAAGATCCCCAGCCCTAACTGGCGATTACCTAACAACACCAGGCTCACTATAATGGTAACCGGGTGATTCCACAGCACGGGCAGTATCAACGCCCCCGCAATTAAGCCGTAATTTACCAGCAGCGTGCCTGCGGCCTGACCATTGCTGCGTTGCAGAAACGGTTTAGTATTTAATTGGCGCAGCGTACGCTGGAAATCCTGCATCGCCGGTTACCCCTGGTTTTCTACCACGGTTTTCAGGTTTTCCAGGCCCATCTCAAAATCGGGGCCAATCATTCCGTCCATCATCAGGACAAAATAACGATCCACCGGGTTATTGCCCACGGCGCCTTCGTCAGTCCAGGTGACCCGGGTGCCTTCAGGTACGGGCTCCAATGTAAAGCGTCCAGTAGACCCCATGTCAAATTCAGGAAAGTACAGGCTGTATTCCACTTTCCGGTTGTGAACCAGTTCGGTTATTTCCATTTCCCCACTGCCCTGTGAATCACTCGCCCACTCGGAACGCATACCAATAGCGCGATCGGGGCCGGCATAGTTTACCTGCATATTGGGATCGCGCTGAAACCACACGCCCCACCGCGGCCAGGCTTTCAGATCTACCACATTGTCGTAAATTGCATTGGGCTCGGCTTCAATCACAATGCTGCGTTCAATCCGGTATTCATTGGGCAGGACAAGCCCTACGGCTGCCAGCACGACAATGACAATTACCACTCCGTAAACCAGTTTTTTTAGCACAGACATGCCTGTCTCCATGAATTATTTGCTGCACCCACCACAATATAACAAAAGATTAACAAATGGCAGCATCACGTACTACTATTCAGGTAATAGAGGTTAAAGGGTCTGGTGCGGGGCTGGCGCGTCAACCTTTGCCTGGTCAGAGTAGTGTCATTGCCAGCGTTATTCTCAGTAGCGGCCCGGGATAAACGGATATCCCGGTGCTGCTTCTGTTGCAAGCAAGCGTAGCAATATAATTATCTTTGTGTAGTATGGACTTAGAGCCAACTGCACACTGGCTCGTGACGTTCTCAGACAACAGGAAGTTGAGAGTACGCGAAACCACACGTTTATTGAAAAACAGTGCAACAGCGCCGAAGCCTGCAGAGTCGCGATGACCTCGAATGCGCGGTTTATGGCGCTATGTATGCGCAGGACTTACCCGACACAGTGGTACCGTGTCCAGATCAATGGAGAAGAAGAGATGGCAGATAATCCGTCACGCTATATCAGTAACCTAACCCGCGATACCTATGCACTTATTCTTGCTGGCGGTAAGGGTTCCCGATTGCACGAGCTGACGAACTGGCGTGCCAAGCCCGCGCTGTATTTTGGTGGCAAGTTTCGAATTATAGACTTCCCCCTGTCTAACTGTGTTAATTCGGGTATTCGCCGGATCGGAGTCGTGACCCAGTACAAGTCTCACTCGCTGATTCGCCACCTGGTGCGTGGCTGGGGGCATTTCAAAAAAGAACTGGGAGAATCAGTAGAAATTTTACCCGCCTCACAACGGTTTTCCGAAAGCTGGTACGAAGGCACTGCCGATGCGGTCTTTCAGAATATCGATATTATCCGCGACGAATTACCCAAGTACGTCATGATCCTCTCTGGTGACCATATCTACCGCATGGATTACGGGCATATGCTGGCCCGTCACAAAGAAAGCGGCGCTAAAATGACAGTGTCATGCATGTCGGTGCCCATTGAAGAGGCTGCCGGGGCCTTTGGCGTCATGTCAGTGGATGAGGATTACCGGATTCTGGGCTTCGAAGAAAAGCCCGCGTCTCCGACTCCCCTTCCCAACGATCCTACACGCTGCCTGGCCTCGATGGGCAACTATGTTTTTGATACCGAGTTCTTATTCGAGCAATTGCGTCGTGACGCAGAGAAGAGCGGTTCACAACGGGACTTTGGTAAGGACATTATTCCTTCCATTATTAAGGATCATATGGTTTGCGCCTATCCGTTCGAGGGCGGCTCAGGCGCCAATGCATACTGGCGCGATGTGGGTACTATCGATTCTTTCTGGGAAGCCAATATGGAAATGGTGGCCCCGGTTCCGCAGCTAAATTTATACGACCACCACTGGCCAATCTGGACTTATCAGGAACAGTTACCGCCCGCGAAATTTGTCTGGGAAGACGATGACCGCCGGGGGCAGGCAATCAACTCCGTGGTATCAGGCGGGTGCATTATTTCCGGTTCCACCTTGCGACGAAGCCTGTGCTTCTCGAATGTGCGGGTACATTCCTATGGCCTGATTGAGGAAGCGGTGATGCTGCCGGACGTGGAGGTCATGCGTCACTGTAAACTACGCAAGGTCATCATTGATCGCGGCTGCACCATCCCTGAAGGTATGGTGATTGGCTATGATCACGACCATGATCGTGAGCGAGGATTCCGTGTTTCAGAAAAAGGCGTCGTGCTGGTTACCCGAGAAATGCTCGGCCAGCCAGTCGGTGGCCTAAAGAGTGCTAATTAACGTCTGATGGCCACTCAGCAACAATCTGTTGCAGGGTGGCCGCTACCGCTTCGGGGTACTCCAACGGAAACATGTGGCCCCCCGGCACCTGCCGGTACGCCATGTTATTCCCCTTTAAAAAGCGCTGCCGCATTGCCGGCCGGCAGACTGTACTGTCGGCGCCAACCACCAGCGTAGCCGGGCACTGCAAACGCCCGTAATAGCGATGTAAATTGTGCGGAACGTTTCTGAACAGGGCGGCTTCAATGTCGGCATCGAAGGTCAGATGCCAGTGCTCGCCGCGTTTCGCAATCACCGCCTCTACATAATCCCGGATACACCGTGGATCCATGTCCTTAAATAAGCCCTTGCCGGCGAAATACGCGGCCATGTCCGTGGATGCGGGCCAACGGGTACGGCGTGTGACCGCCAAACGGGCAGGCGTTATGCGATCAATAAGCGGGGTCCATTTAGCCAGCCTGACCAAGGTGCTGGGAAAACCTGTGACTAACGGCGGATCAAGCATAATCAGGCCGCTGAACAAGTCGGGGGCTTCGCACGCAGCCATGTATGACACCACCGCCCCAAACGAGTGACCAACAGCAATGACGGGCTGGTTGCCGGGCCGGTGCGCCCTGATATAACTGATCATCTCTGCCACCTGGTTCCGCCAGTTTGCATTTACCGGCAACCGGGTGTTGTGTCCGAATTTATCAATACTTATACGTTGCCAGCTACCTGGCAACGCCGTAAACAGCTGCCGGTAGCTGTTCGCAGGGAACCCGTTGGCATGGGCAAAGTGGTACACAGGCGCTGAAAATGACATGACAGAGGCTCTCTTAATTGACTAACGCTCACTGAACCCGGACGGCGGCAGGTAACCGGTATAAGTTAACGCATTTACGTCTCGCACACTACTGCACGGCCCCCCCCCCGGCCCTTCCTTAATCCGGCCATGGGTGTCAGGTGATGACGCTTGGTGATTAATGCAAGTTCAGGTAGGATACCATTATACTCATCAGACCAGATAACACTATGCA
>JBPEWW010000251.1:0-13126 GCA_052032275.1 Alteromonas sp.
CTTAGTGACAGCAGCGAATTGCAGGAGGAGGTGTTAATGACCACATCTGAAAATGCGCTGCTGCTGGACGCGCAGACGTACGCACAAACGCAGGACCCGTCCGCATTGCTCCACGGCCTCAACGATGAGCGCAGCCGTTTCCCGCTGGCCGTGCGGTATACCGGCCAATTGTCATCCGCCTTCGACACGGCACCAGGTGACGCAGATAACACGCTGACTCCGTCAACAGACAATGCCAACATTATTGTGGTGGCCGATGTGGATGCACTGGCAGATCAGTTCTGGGTGCAGCAGTCCAGCTTCTTTGGCCAGACACTGTATACACCGTTCGCCAACAACGGTGACTTTGTGACTAATGCCACGGAGAATCTGGCCGGCAGCAACGCGCTGATAAGCGTTCGCAGCCGCGGTACTTTTGCCCGCCCGTTTACCCGGGTCCAGGCAATTGAAATGCAGGCTGAAGCGCGGTTCCGGGAACAGGAAGAGAAGTTACAGCAGCAACTGGCAGACACCGAGCAGCAACTGGCGCAACTGCAGTCACAGCAGGCACAGGGCGGAGCGCTGGTGTTAACCGACGAACAGCAGTCTGCCATTGACGACTTCTTGCAACAACGACTGGAGATTCGCAAAGCGTTACGTGATGTGCGTTACCAGTTGGAGCGGGATATCGACGCCCTGGGTAACTGGTTAAAACTCATCAATATTGCCGCAGCACCGCTGGCTCTGGTGTTTGTATTATTTGTGTTAGCCTGGTTACTCAGACGTCGTGCTCCGGCCAGCATGTATAAGGAGCCGCAAGCATGACACGCACAGCAATATTACTGATTTTGGTCATCCTGACAGTGGGCGGGGCGTACTGGGTTAGCCGGGATAACCCGGATCCCCGCCAGTCCGCCGAGTACGGGCTGCTCAGCGACTTCAGTGCGCTGGCCTCTTCGGTAAATGCGGTCACCGTGACTGACGCGCAAGGCGTGGTGTTTGCGGCGACGCAGGTTAATGGTGACTGGATGGCGACCCATATTAACGCAAACCAGCCATTTCCGGTTGACCGTCAGGCACTGGGAGAGTTGGTAAGTACACTCAGGCAAGCCAGCGTGGTAGAGGCTAAAACGGCCAGTGCGAGCTATTACCCGCGTTTGGGGGTAGAGCCGCTGTCGGCGGCTGATGCACAGGGCACCCTGGTGGAACTGGGTACGGGCAAGCAACAATGGGCGCTGATAGTAGGGAATCCGGCCGGTAATGGTATGGGGCATTATGTACGCGAGCAACAGGACGCCACCAGTTACCTGATTGATGCACATGTTCCGCTGCCATCCTCTGCCACTGACTGGTTAATTAAAGAGGTGTTGCCTTTCAATGCGGCTGAGGTGGCTGAAATAGACATCACCCCTGCAAATAACCGCAAGGTGACGCTCACCCGCAATGGTGACGAGTTGACCGCGCCCTGGCGCTGGCAGCAGCAACCCAAAGACCGCTCACTGAGCTACCCTGGGGTATTAGCCCAGTCGGTGGCAGACATCGTCGAACTGCGGTATTCCGCAGTAGCGCCTTTTGTGCAGGAGCAGTGGGCGCAGCGGGAACAACTTGTCACCGTACGGATTACTCTGAAGTCGGGGAGTGAGATTGGTGCATACCTGGCTGCGGGCGATGCAGCCGGTACCTATCGCATTTGGTTCAGCACCCAGGACAATCCGCAGTGGGTCAGCAACTGGGTGTTTGAGCTGAACGAATTTCAGGCGGCGCCATTTCTGCTGGTTGCAGAAGATTTGCTGCAGGTAAACGATAACAACTCATGACCCGCCCTCGCAGCGCTAATTGCGCTGCGCATGTTTGCACTGCCTGAGCAGCGTTTTGAAGTAAGCCTGGCCTTTTTCATCAGTGACTTGCATATTGTCCTGGTAGATTTGTTCGGGTGCACCAAAGGACGCTAATGCTTTTTCAATGTCATCTTCACGGATAAGATGCCACACCGGATGCGGCGACCGGTTGGTGAAATGGCTGGCGGCTTCCTCCGGCTCGCCGTCAAACAGGTAGTTCGGATGAAAGCTGGCAAGCTGATATACGCCCCGGTATCCCCACTCTTCCAGCATGCGTTCAGCCATGCCTAACAGGTCCAGGTAGCCGTCAAAAGCCGCAGTGGACTCACTGTCCAGGACCATCAGCGTGGTGGCAACTTCCGGGCTGGTGTCCAGCCTCCGGCATTCCTGGTACAGATCTTCCAGTAAGTCTGCGGCGCTCCCTGCACTAAGGTGGTAGCGGATACGATCGGGCTGGCGGACAAACCGGGCGAACGGACAAAAATTGTGGGCAATGACCACGTCGTCTACCCACTTTTTGGTCGCGGCGATATAAGCGTGATCACTCATGAGTGAAATTTTACGTACGCTTCTAAGGTATTTTCTATCAGACTCGCCACAGTCATTGGCCCAACTCCGCCTGGTACCGGGGTGATCCAGCCAGCCCGGCTGCGGGCCTTGTCGAACTCCACGTCGCCTACCAGGCTGCCATCATTACTGCGGTTAATGCCGACATCAATGACAATCGCGCCAGGTTTGATCCAGTCGCCGGGAATGAAGTTCGCCTTGCCCACAGCCACCACCAGCAAATCGGCGCGGCTCACGTGAGCGCGTAAATCGCCGGTAAACTTATGACAGGTGGTCACCGTACAGCCCGCCAATAGCAGTTCAAGACTCATGGGCCGGCCGACAATGTTGGACGCACCGACAATGACTGCATCCAGGCCTTTAATCGGACGTTTCGTGGCTTCGATCATGGTCATGATCCCTTTGGGTGTGCACGGACGCAGGGCGGGAATACGCTGAGCCAGCCTGCCGATGTTATACGGATGAAAACCATCGACATCTTTGTGCGGGTGTATACGCTCCAGTACCTGTTCGGCATTCAGACCCGCCGGGAGGGGCAGCTGGACCAGTATGCCGTCAATTTCCCGGTCTTCATTCAAATCATCTACCAGCTTGAGCAAATCCGCCTGCGACGTATCGGCAGGCAGGTCGAATGAACGGGACACAAACCCCACTTCTTCACAGGCACGTCGCTTGTTAGCCACATACACTTCAGAAGCCGCATCACTGCCGACCAGTACCACAGCAAGACCCGGCGGGCGCTTTTTCGCTTCCTTTAAGGAGTGTACATACACAGAAACGTCCTCGCGGACCTGTTTAGCTATCTGTTTGCCATCAATTATATGCGCAGTCATTGGTGTGGGAGTCCATCGTTATAACAGTTCGCATTATTGTTTCACAAAAGCGTAGCAGGCTACCAGCGCAAACTTCCGTCAGTAGGTGTAGTGAGTACCAGGTGAAGAAACTGCGGTGGTCACACTCACCTGTATGCGGGAAATAGCAGAAAATCTGCCCATATCGAACAAAAAAACGCAGATCTGATCGGTTTGCGAGCAGTTAAACATTTTACGTAAAAAAGGGTTTGACGAGGTGGGGGAGTGTGGGTAATATGCGCACCCCGTAGCGGTAGTGAAGTTCACAACCCCTACACAGTCGGTGAGTGGCGCAGCTTGGTAGCGCACTTGGTTTGGGTCCAAGGGGTCGCAGGTTCAAATCCTGTCTCACCGACCACTTTTTTGCAAGTGAAGATTCGTCGAGCGCCCGTAGCTCAGCTGGATAGAGCAACGGCCTTCTAAGCCGTGGGTCGCAGGTTCGAATCCTGCCGGGCGCGCCATTGGCGGTCAGGTAGGTAATCAACCTGAAAGCTATGGAAAGAATCGTCAGGCGAATAATTTAGTGATATACTCACTGCGAAATTGTTTGCCAGTTTGTAACACCTCTATGGTGGGCGTAGCTCAGTTGGTAGAGCCCCGGATTGTGATTCCGGTTGTCGTGGGTTCAAATCCCATCGTCCACCCCATTTTCTGCGGAAGTGGTGGAATTGGTAGACACGCTGGATTTAGGTTCCAGTGCTTCACGGCGTGAGAGTTCAAGTCTCTCCTTCCGCACCATTAAAATCCCTAAAAACATATCGGTGAGTGGCGCAGCTTGGTAGCGCACTTGGTTTGGGTCCAAGGGGTCGCAGGTTCAAATCCTGTCTCACCGACCATCTTTTGAAATTTCCCGCTTTATCTGCAATTTCTTTACAAAACACCATTTCTTGCAACGCTCGTATAGCGTAATGCGCTGTTGTCCTGTGCTGTCAGTACAATATTTGCGTTTGCCCGATGCCGCGTGATAAACAAAATCCTCTCAAATCGCGCCGAAATACGCTTTTACTCTCGACTCTACAGTGTGCTGACTGTATACTACCGCGTCTTTTTTTAACCAGTGCGTTAAACCGAAGCAGTTGGTTCAGGCCAGCAATCGGTTGCAAACGCGAGATATCGACCTCTACCCCGGTGTGATACGCCAAATGGCAGACGGGAGAGGGGAATGAGCACAAAGCGTCTGTAGAGACGTAAAGTTGAGGTAACAGAATGCAAGTTTCAGTCGAGACGACCCAGGGTTTAGAACGCCGTCTTACTATCACCGTTCCAGCTGACTCCGTTGATTCAGCAGTTAAATCTCGCCTACAGCAACTGGCGAAAACACAGCGTATCAATGGCTTCCGTCCAGGCAAGGTACCAGTAAGCGTAATTAAAAAGCGCTACGGTCAGGCAGTACGTCAGGAAGTGGCGGGTGATGTCATGCAGCAGAACTTCTACCAGGCGGTGATGCAGGAAAAGCTGCAGCCAGCGGGTATGCCTAAATTTGAACTGACCAATGACAAAGACGGTCAGGATTTAGAGTTCGTTGCATCTTTTGAAATCTACCCAGAAGTAGAAGTGAAAGGCGTTAGCGATATTGAAGTAGAGAAGCCGGTAGTGGAAATCAAGGACGAAGACCTTGATAACATGATGGAAACCCTGCAGAAGCAACACGCCACCTGGAAAGAAGTAAAGCGCAAAGCCAAGAAAGATGACCGCGTTGTGATTGACTTTGTAGGCACTATCGACGGCGAAGAGTTTGACGGTGGTAAAGCTGAAGACTTCACGCTGGAGCTGGGTAAAGGCCGCATGATCGAAGGCTTCGAAAAGCCAATCGTAGGCGCCAAAGCCGGTGAAGAAGTGACTGTAGAAGTGACTTTCCCTGAAGATTATCACGCTGAAGCCCTGAAAGGGAAAGACGCCGTATTCCAGGTCACTGTGAAGAAGGTGGAAGGTCAGCAACTGCCTAAGGTTGATGATGAATTTGCCACCCTGTTTGGTGTTGAAGAAGGCGGTGTCGAGGCGCTGAAAGCAGAAGTTCGTAAGAACATGCAGCGTGAGCTGGACCAAACTCTGAAAACTCAGGTTAAAGAAGACGTTATCGCCAAACTGGTTGAAGCGAACGAAATCGACATCCCTGAAGCACTGATTGAGCAGGAAGTGAATGCACTGCGCGAGCAGGCGAAACAACGCTTCAGTCAGCAGGGCGGTGGTCAGAATATGCCAGAACTGCCAGCTGAACTGTTCACCGATAACGCTAAGCGTCGTGTATCAATCGGCCTGCTGTTAGGTGAAATCATCAAGCAGAACGAGCTGAAAGCCGACGAAGCGAAAGTCAACGAGATGATCGAGACGCAGGCATCTGCCTACGAAGATCCGCAGGAAGTGATCGACTACTACAAGAACAACCAGGAACTGATGCAGCAAATGCAGAATGTTGCGCTGGAAGAGCAGGCGATCGAGTGGGTTCTGGACCAGGCTAAGGTCACCGAAGTCACAAAAGAGTTTGACGAGGTAATGAACAAACAGGCGTAATTTGTTACTGTCTGATTGACTTAACCTGTCAGCAACTGCTTAAATGCTCGGAGCCTTCCGAGCATTTTTGTTTTTAACGCTAAGAATTCAAGGTAGCTATGACTAATACTCCTTTTGATCCAATGAATGCACTCGTTCCCATGGTTGTCGAACAGACCTCCAAAGGTGAGCGCTCTTACGATATTTACTCACGTCTTCTGAAAGAAAACGTGATCTTTCTGGTTGGACAAGTGGAAGACCACATGGCTAACCTGATTGTCGCCCAGATGCTGTTTCTGGAAGCGGAAAATCCAGAAAAAGACATCTTTTTGTACATTAATTCTCCAGGTGGCTCGGTGACTGCCGGCATGGCCATCTATGACACCATGAATTTCATTAAGCCAGACGTCAGCACAGTATGTGTGGGACAGGCCGCCAGTATGGGCGCATTTCTGCTGTCTGGTGGCGCCAAGGGCAAACGCTATTGTCTGCCTAACTCACGTGTGATGATTCACCAGCCACTGGGGGGCTTCCAGGGCCAGGCATCTGACTTTGAGATCCACGCTAAAGAAATTCTCTCAATCAAAGAAAAACTGAACCGGCTGCTGTCTCAGCATACCGGGCAGGACTATGAAACGGTTGCCCGTGATACCGATCGCGACAACTTTTTGTCAGCCACGGAAGCGAAAGAGTACGGCCTGATCGATCAGGTTCTGACAAATCGATCTGACGCAGCCACAACTAAGTAGTATAGTTATAAGAACACCTGACGGCGTGCCGCGGCACGCGACTTAATTTATATCAGGTAAGGCAGAGGCAAACATAATGAGTGACAAACAGAACGGTGACGGTGATAACAAATTACTGTACTGCTCGTTTTGTGGCAAAAGCCAACACGAAGTGAGAAAGTTGATCGCCGGACCGTCGGTATTTATATGCGACGAGTGCGTAGAGCTTTGCAACGACATCATTCGTGAAGAAATCAAGGAAATTGCACCGAAACAGAAACAGGATGCACTTCCTAAACCTCACGAAATCCATGAACACCTGAACGATTATGTTATTGGTCAGGAACATGCCAAAAAAGTGTTGTCTGTGGCGGTGTACAACCACTACAAGCGGTTACGCAATGGTGATGTTCACGAGGGGGTCGAGCTCGGCAAAAGCAATATTTTGCTGATTGGGCCTACCGGCAGCGGTAAAACACTGCTGGCTGAGACACTGGCACGGCTGCTGGATGTGCCCTTCACAATGGCTGACGCCACCACACTGACCGAAGCGGGTTATGTTGGCGAAGATGTGGAAAACATCATTCAAAAGCTACTGCAGAAATGCGATTACGATGTCGAAAAAGCGCAGCGTGGGATTGTCTACATTGATGAAATCGACAAGATTTCCCGTAAGTCTGACAATCCGTCAATCACCCGGGATGTGTCCGGTGAAGGTGTACAGCAGGCATTGCTGAAGCTGATTGAAGGCACCGTGGCATCGGTACCGCCACAAGGCGGTCGCAAGCATCCACAGCAGGAATTCTTGCAGGTCGACACCTCCAAGATCCTGTTTATTTGTGGCGGGGCGTTTGCCGGACTGGACAAAGTGATCCAGCAACGTGCACAGACGGGCAGTGGTATCGGGTTTGGTGCCAAGGTGAAGTCGAAAGAAGATGAAAAGCAGGTGAGTGAGCTGTTTAAGCAGGTCGAGCCGGAAGATTTGGTGAAGTATGGATTAATTCCGGAGTTCATCGGCCGTCTGCCGGTTGTCACCAGCCTGGAAGAGCTGAGTGAAGAAGCGCTTATTCAGATTCTGCGCGAGCCGAAAAACGCAATTACCAAACAATACGGGGCCTTGTTCGCGCTGGAAGACACCGAACTGGAGTTCCGGGATGATGCGCTGTATGCCATTGCTAAGAAAGCGATGCAGCGTAAAACCGGCGCCCGGGGATTGCGGTCAATCGTGGAGGCTGTACTGCTGGACACCATGTACGACTTACCCTCAATGGACAACGTCAGTAAAGTGGTTATCGATGAAACCGTAATCAGAGGGGAGTCAAAACCCATCCTGATTTACGACAACGCGGACAAAAAAGCCGCGTCAGAATAGAAAAAGGCCTGCGGGCCTTTTTTTATGCCTGCCATATCAGCAACCTGCATCCACTAGCGCGGGTACCAAAAATGATGACTTCTGCTTAATTAGGGGTTGCCATTACCGTAAAAATCAATAATGGTGAAATCTGGCATCCGCAATCATGGATAGATAGCCATACAATCAAAAACCAGATTGAACTTTGTTAACGCATCCCCATATAAATCGACATTGAAAATAAGATAGAGAGCACGTATGACAGACGAGCGCGATAATCGCATTGAAATTCCCGTACTCGCGTTACGGGACGTGGTAGTGTACCCGCACATGGTCATACCCTTGTTCGTAGGACGAGACAAGTCTATTCGCTGCCTTGAGGCCGCGATGGAGAATGACAAACAAATATTTTTGGCAGCCCAGAAAGACGCTGGTGTGGATGAGCCTGAGTCTGACGATATTTATGGCGTGGGCACCATTGCAACGATTCTGCAGTTACTAAAACTGCCTGACGGTACCGTAAAGGTGCTGGTGGAAGGCAATGTGCGCGGTGAAATCGCAGACTACACCCAGTCTGAACCCTACTTTACAGCCCAGGTGGATCGGATGGCCGATGAAGCCATCCCGGAAAGCGAGCAGGAAGTGTTAATTCGCTCTGCCGTGTCCCAGTTTGAGGGCTACGTTAAACTTAATAAGAAGATCCCACCCGAGGTACTGACCTCACTTAATGGTATTGATGACGCGGCACGCTTAGCCGATACCATGGCGGCGCACATGCCGCTAAAGCTCACCGAAAAGCAGAAAGTGCTGGAAATGAAAGGCGTGAACGAACGTCTTGAATATCTGATGGCCCTGATGGAAGGCGAAATCGATCTGCTGCAGGTAGAAAAGAAAATTCGTACCCGCGTGAAAAAGCAGATGGAAAAAAGCCAGCGTGAGTACTATCTGAATGAACAAATGAAAGCCATTCAGAAAGAGCTGGGTGAGCTTGACGATGCGCCTGACGAGTTTGAAGCGTTAGGTAAAAAGATCGACGACGCGAAAATGCCTAAAGAGGCAGAAGAGAAAGCCCGGGCAGAACTACAGAAACTGAAAATGATGTCACCCATGTCGGCTGAGGCCACGGTGGTGCGCAGCTATATTGAATGGCTGACCTCGGTACCGTGGAATAAGCGCAGTCCGGTGAAAAAAGATTTGTCGCGGGCGGAAGACGTGCTGGATGCCGACCACTATGGCCTTGAAAAGGTCAAAGAGCGGATCGTCGAATACCTGGCAGTGCAACAACGGGTGAAGAAGCTGAAAGGGCCTATTCTGTGCCTGGTCGGCCCACCAGGCGTGGGTAAAACCTCGCTGGGACAGTCAATTGCCAAGGCAACCGGGCGCAAATACGTTCGCATGGCGCTTGGCGGGGTGCGGGATGAAGCTGAAATACGTGGTCACCGTCGTACTTACATTGGCTCGCTGCCCGGTAAGCTTATCCAGAAAATGTCTAAAGTGGGTGTAAAGAACCCGCTGTTCCTGTTGGATGAAATAGACAAGATGTCGGCCGATATGCGGGGTGACCCCTCATCGGCGCTGCTGGAGGTCCTTGATCCAGAACAAAATAATAGTTTCAGTGACCATTACCTGGAGGTCGACTATGACCTGTCCGATGTGATGTTCGTGGCCACCTCTAACAGCATGAATATTCCGGGACCACTGCTGGACAGAATGGAAGTGATCAGACTCTCCGGTTACACCGAAGATGAGAAACTGAACATTGCCACCCGCCATCTGATCAGCAAACAGATGGAACGGAACGGTCTGAAGAAAAAAGAGCTGGAGATTACCGAGTCGGCAATCATCGGCATTATTCGGTACTACACGCGCGAGGCGGGCGTGCGCAACTTAGAACGGGAAATTTCTAAGGTCTGTCGCAAAGCCGTTAAAGACATTCTGCTGAACAAAAACAAAGATACCGTGGTGGTCTCGCAGGATAACCTGAAAGACTTCCTGGGGGTGCAGCGCTTCGATTACGGTAAAGCCGATAAAGAAAACCAGATTGGACAGGTTACCGGTCTGGCCTGGACGCAGGTAGGGGGCGACTTACTGACCATCGAAACAACTGCCGTACCGGGTAAAGGTAAGATGACCTCTACCGGGTCGCTGGGTGATGTGATGCAGGAGTCGATTAAAGCCGCCATGACCGTCGTCCGCAGCCGTGCGGATAAACTGCGCATTAACAACGACTTCTACGAGAAACGGGATATTCACGTGCACGTACCGGAAGGCGCCACGCCGAAAGACGGCCCCAGTGCGGGGATTGCAATGTGCACAGCACTGGTATCGTCGCTGACAGGGAATCCGGTGAAGTGTGAAGTGGCGATGACCGGCGAAATCACTCTGCGTGGCGAGGTTCTGGCCATTGGTGGTTTGAAAGAAAAGCTGCTGGCTGCGCACCGGGGTGGTATTAAAACGGTGGTGATCCCGAAAGACAACGAGCGGGACCTGGAAGAGATCCCGGATAACGTCAAAAAAGATCTGGATATCCATCCGGTGCAGTGGATTGACGATGTCCTGGACATCGCCCTGCAGGAACCGGTGGAAACATTCAAGGTAGTGTCTGCCAAGTAACCATCAGTAAGGCTGCAGCGCCTGTTTTATAAGGGCTGCAGCTTTTTCAGATGAATTTTTGAATAAAAAATATACATATACGCTGTGATTCGCTGAATTTTTTAAAATTAGGGCTTTCAAGACTGAGAAGTTGTGTTACCTTTACTGAGTACTCGCTTGAAGCCTTGTCACTAAAGGGATGCAGCGATTCATTAAAAGTTAATTATTTGTTACATCTAGCTTGATGTTAACTTTCAAGCTTGTTATAACGTCCAAGCAAACATGAATGATAATGTGTTTCGGACAACCATATAATAACAATCGAAGGGGATCATAATTGTGAACAAGTCTCAACTCATCGACCAAATTGCTGCTGGCGCAGATATTTCTAAAGCAGCAGCTGGCCGCGCTTTGGATGCATTCACTGACTCAGTAACTTCAGCGCTTAAAGATGGCGACCAAGTTGCACTGGTAGGTTTCGGTACATTTGCAGTTCGTGAACGTTCAGCTCGCAGCGGTCGCAACCCACAGACTGGTGAGACTATTCAGATTTCTGCAGCGAAAGTTCCTTCTTTCAAAGCTGGTAAAGCTCTGAAAGACGCTTGTAACTAAGCATTAGAAACACCACGAAAAGGCGATGGTATATCCATCGCCTTTTTTATTTGTGCAAACCAAATTCCGGCCGGGGAAAATGCCGTGGTACGAGCAAAAGTGTCGCGTTCAGGTCAGGGATTACGCTATAATCACCGCTTATTTTGCCGGCCCCGCTTCGTATTGTGTTAATACGGCGGCAGGCAAGGGTAGTAAGCAACGGAGTTGAAAGTAAATCATGCTAGAAAGAATCAGAGAAGGTTCTCAAGGCCCATGGGCGATGATCGTCATCGGCCTCATTGTGCTGAGTTTCGTCTTTGCCGGTGTCGGCAGTTACCTGACATCATCAGGTAGTACGGCCGCCGCCACCGTGAATGGCGAGGAAATCACAGCACAGGAGCTTGAGCGCGCTTATCAGAACCAACGTGGCCGCATGGAGTCACAGTACGGCGAAAGTATTGCGAACCTGTTTGCCAATGAAAGTTATCTGCAGGATTTCCGCCGCAACGTGCTGGATCGCCTGATTGCAGAAAAACTGGTTCAGCAAAAAGCGACTGAGCTGGGGTTACGGGTAAGCGATGAACAGATTCGTGAAACCATCGTCACCATGCCTGAGTTTCAGTATAACGGGCAGTTTGACAACGAACGATTCAAAGCCATTCTGAGCCAGAATGGCTACCAGCCAGCTGATTTCCGCGATTACCTGCGTACCCAAATGACCCAGTCTCAGCTTGCCGCCGCGCTGACTAATTCAGAGTTTGCACTCCCCAGTGAAATTCAGCGTGCCAATGCCCTGCAACAGCAAACCCGCGATGCCAGAACCGTGCTTGTCAGTGCGGCACCGTTCGCTGAGTCAGTGACCGTGTCAGAAGACGACGTGCAGGCTTACTATAACCAGAATATTAGCGCGTTTGACACCGAAGAACGTATTCAGGCGGCCTATGTGGTGCTGGATGCAGACAGTCTGAAAGATGATGTTTCCGTGACCGAAGAAGAAGTGGCCAGCTATTATGAAAATAATATGGGCGCGTACATGACCGAAGAAGAGCGTCGGGTATCACATATACTGATTGAGCCAGGCGACAACGAACAGGCTGCCCGTGAGCAGGCTGAGGCGTTACTGGCACAGCTTGACGACGGTGCCGATTTTGCTGCGCTTGCAGCAGAACATTCAGATGATACGTTTTCTGCTGAAAACGGGGGTGACCTGGACTTTATCACCGCTGAAATGATGGACCCGGCCTTTGATGAAGCTGCGTTCGCGCTACAGAACGTCGGCGATTACTCGGGTGTTGTGGAAGGCGAGTTTGGTTTTCACATTATCAAGCTGACAGATATTAAAGAAGAGCAGGTGACAGCGCTGGCCGATGTAGAACAGGAAATTCGCGACACACTGGCGACGGACAAAGCCATGGAGCGCTTTTACGAGCTGCAAAACCGGATGGCAGAAGTGGCCTTCGAAATGCCAGATACCCTGCAGGACGTCGCCGGAGTGGCCAATGTAGAGGTGCAGCAAACAGACTTTTATACCCGTAACACGGCGCCGGCACCGCTTGATTCGGCGAATGCCGTCGATATCGCTTTCTCGGCAGAGCTGATTGAAGATCGGGTTAACAGCGATATTATTGAGCTTAGCCCTACCCGGGTGGCAGTGATGCGGGTAGCCGGGCATGAGCCTCAGCGTACCCAGGCGCTTGAAGAAGTGTCTGACAGCATTGTGGCTACGCTGCGTGCCGAAAAGGCGCAGGCAGCCGCTGAGCAGTGGGCACAGGAGGTCGCAGATGCCCTGCGCAATGGCGAAGAGGCGACGGCCATGCTGAATGAATATGGCTTTGAATGGCAATCGCATGAGGCGGTGACCCGCAATGGCGGCGAACTCGCCCGCGCAATGGTAGACACCCTGTTCCGGTTGTCACCGGCAGAAGGCGAAAATCTGGACGTGACCGCACTGGCATCCGGTGACGTGGGCATTGTTCAGCTGCTGGAAGTAAACTCGGGCGCTGAGCTGCCGGAGGAAGCCCGTGAATCGCTGAGTCAGCAACTGGCACAGCTGCATAGTCAGACTATGTATCAGACGTACGTGGATGCGCTGAGAGAAGAGGCGGACGTGACGGTGAACCCTAACCTGTAACCGCTTGC
>JBPEWW010000252.1:0-12650 GCA_052032275.1 Alteromonas sp.
GGGTGACCACGTAAATCACGTCAATGTCCGGATTATCGGCAATCCTGGCCATGGTGTCGTAGGTGTAGACATTCCGGTCGGGAATGGCGTACTGCCGCTGCCAGCGCGGTATTTTATCCGGGCTACCGGTAATAATGCCACGTAGCTCACAATGCTGAGTAAACTGTAAGGCAGGGGCCAGCTGGCCACTGCTGTATCCCCCCAGTCCCAGCAGCGCGACACCCACCTTACGCAGCGGTGCCGCGCGACTGAACAACGGATTGGCAAGCAAAGGGGTGGCGCCGGCCAGTTTTAAAAAGCGGCGACGGGAAAGTGCGTCCATGGCAACCTCGGTGCGATTACAGTGCAATGCATACGGCCAGTCTGCGGGTTCAGGTTTATACGCTCTGCCTGCTTTATTTTTATTTGGTTAATCGTAAATGCCCACCGGCTGCGTACTTATGGCATTCACAACACGGAGAAACCCATGAACATTGCTGTTATTTTTCACAGTGGCTACGGCCATACCAAAAAACTGACCGAGGCATTTTACGCCGGACTTAAAGCCCATGATGACGTTATCGCCACGCTTATCGAAATTAATGAAGAGGGCGACATTGAAGACGCCGAGTGGGATGTCCTGGATGGTGCCGATACTATCGTGTTTGGTTCGCCCACTTACATGGGGATGGCCTCATGGCAGTTTAAAAAGTTTGCCGACGGGTCCAGTGCGCGCTGGTTTGAGGACAAGTGGCGCAATAAACTGGCGGGTGGCCTGACCAACTCCGCATCAATGAATGGCGACAAACACTCAACCTTGCACTATTTTATCACGCTGGCCATGCAGCACGGCATGGTATGGGCCGGCATGGGCATGAAATCGGCCAATACTAAGGATGCCAAGCGCGATGATCGTAATTACCTGGGGGCCTATGCCGGGCTGATGGCACAATCACCGGCCGATGCGTCAGTAGAAGAGTCGCCTACGCAGGGAGACCTAGACACAGCCAGGGCCTATGCCGATCGGATTGTTGAGGCCACCGCCAAATGGACCGGCCGCGCCTGAGCAGAGACGCTCAGACAGGCATAAAAAAGCCCTGAGCAAACAGGGCTTTTGACAACACATTGCTGGCTGACAGCCAGTGCTTAAAAGCGCGTGTTGACCTGCACACTGAGGATGTGAGCAGACGCACTTTCGGTTGCCGTCAGGGTGCTGACCACATTGCCTAATGTTTCAGTGGCCAGTACGCGCTGCTGTCTGACGTCGGCTTCACGGCCTTTAATGTAGGCATACCCGGCATCTACCGTCGTCAACTCCGTGAGCTGCCAGGTGGCACCCGCTGTCACCCAGTGGCGATCGGTATCCGGAATGCTCAGTGAGCGGTGTTCGTAGGACACTGCCCCGTCATCGTATGCATACCCTGCCCGCAAGGTCAGGGTATCGCTATACTGATAGGTCGCACCCAGACTGCCACGCCAGGTATTAGAGAAGTTTTCTTCTTTGATCGGCAGCACCATGCCACTTTCCAGCCGGGCTTCAAGCGTATCGAAGGTGCTCCACTCGGTATGGTTAAGGCTGGCTTGCACTGACCAGCGGTTCGTTAACGCATGATTGACGGCCAGTTCTGCAATGGCCGCCAGGTTCAGTTCCAGCGAGCCCGCCTGATTAAGCGCCGGGAATAGCTCGGAACTGACCTCGCCTTCCAGCTCCAGCTGGGTTTCTGCCCGATAGCTCAGAGCAATGTCGGTGGCATCGGTGGCCTGCCAGAACAGTCCCACATTCCAGCCATAGCCCCAGTCGTCACCTTCCAGTCTGAGAATTTCTGCATTGCCCGGGATGGCGCCCTGACTGACGGCTTCGATTGCTTTGGGTGTCGCCGTGCTGATTTCCGCCTCAGAGTAGGTGGCGCTTAACCCCAGTCCCACATCCAGCGACTCAGTCAGGCTGTATGACATAGCCGGGTTAATGGTAAAAGTAATGATTTCCGCACGATCGGCAAAGTGCAACGCGTTGAAATCGTCACTGTAGTCAGACGCCAAACCGTAATTGGCAAAGAAGCCAATACCGGCAGACACTTTCTCGTTCACCGGGGTAACGTAAAAGAGTGACGGGATCACCGCCGTGTCGGCAATGTCATCTTCGTTGGCTGTCTGCGGGATGCTGGCCTCACCCACCTGGGTTTGCAGTTCACCGTTAATGTCCACATCAGGCAGGATGAGGTTTAGCGCACCACTGAGCTGGGGCGCATCAAACTGTCCGATCGCTGCCGGGTTGGTAGCCAGCACCGAGGCATTTTCGGGCATTGCAGCCTGACCGGCAAAAGCCCGGCCCAGGCCGTTGGCACTGTGTTCGCTTACCTGAAAGCCTGCCGCCAGTGCGGTAAAAGACGCACTGCCCAACGCCAGGCACAAAGAAGAAGATAAAAAGACTGATTTATTCATAGACCACTTGTTGTTAAAGACGTGCGCCGGGGCACGCAGAAGCATTTACAGTGCGCTTGCTGCCCTCGTGAGGGAGCGTGGCACCGACCGGAAAAAAGGGCAGCCATTCTAATGGACAGACCAGCAACATTTCAATTGCCGCATTAACATAAATAAAGACTTCACCTCCATATTTGACATTTTCGCAACATTTAAGCGCAAAACTTCAACAGTTATTATTGGGAATGGTTTTCACAAGGGCGTTTTTTTGCACTTTGTTACAACTCCGTGCTATTGCCTCAGCCTCAAGCCAAGTAGGCTAGATCGAGTATAAAAACACAAACGAATCAAAGGACTGCTCATGCTTACCATTTCCAGCCTGACTAAAACTTACCCGAATGGGGTGAAAGCCCTGAATGGCATTAACCTGTCAATTCCGAAAGGGATGTTCGGTCTGCTTGGCCCCAATGGCGCCGGTAAATCATCACTGATGCGCACCATTGCCACGCTGCAAACACCGGATACCGGAACTATACAGTTCGACAATATTGACGTGCTGGCTGATCCGAATGCGCTGCGTCAGCGCCTCGGCTATCTGCCGCAGGATTTTGGCGTCTACCCGCGCATCAGTGCAGAAAAGCTGCTGGATCATCTGGCGGTGTTAAAGGGCCTGAATAGTAAAGGCGAGCGTAAGGATGCGGTGGAAAGTCTGCTGGTGCACACCAATTTGTGGCAGCACCGCGATAAAGCCGTGAGCGGCTACTCCGGGGGCATGCGACAGCGCTTTGGTATCGCCCAGGCGCTGCTCGGCGATCCGGACCTGATTATCGTGGACGAGCCCACCGCAGGACTCGACCCAGAGGAACGCAACCGTTTCCACAACCTGCTGGTCAGCCTGGGGGAAGAAAAAGTCATCATTCTGTCTACCCACATTGTGGAAGATGTATCTGAACTGTGCCCGTCAATGGCGGTACTCGGTCATGGTGAAATTCTGCTGGAGGGCAACCCTATCAGCCTCACTCACGAGCTCACCGGCCGGATCTGGCGCAAACAGGTGGGTAAAGAGGAATATCAGGAGCTGGAACAGGCGCACAGCATCATTTCAT
Source organism: Alteromonas sp. (assembly GCA_052032275.1). Lineage (GTDB taxonomy): Bacteria > Pseudomonadota > Gammaproteobacteria > Enterobacterales > Alteromonadaceae > Alteromonas. The sequence goes on from JBPEWW010000252.1 coordinate 3,507, forward strand.
CCCGCCTGATTGCTGGTAAACATGTCATCCACGTTATGGCTGACACCCCACCGGAAGGCTTCGAGCAGGCACCCGCCAACCTGGAAGACGTGTACTTCTCTACGTTGCACAGTAAACGTGCAGCGGCGGCCGCAGCCTGAGGAGCAGTCACCATGTTTGTTAACAGTCTGATGTTTGAATGGCGATATTACCTGCGCCAGCCCTCCTTCTATGTCACCCTGATGGTATTCTTTTTACTGCCATTTCTCGCCACCACGACTGACAACGTGCGCATTGGTGGCGGCGGCAATGTGCTCTATAATGGCTCCTACGCCATCACCCAGACCACACTGATCATGGGCATTTTTGCGCTGTTCCTGCTGGTCAATTTTGTGGCAGGCACCGCCACCCGCAACCATGCCAGTAACATGGGTGAACTGGTGTATACCCGGCCAATTACGCCGCTGGCCTATCACCTTGGCCGCTTTGGTGGCGCCTATCTGGTCAGTCTGCTGGTCTTTGCCATGGTGCCGGTGGGTATACTTTTGGGCTCGTGGATGCCCTGGGTCGATCAGGAACGCCTCGGGCCGACAAACCTGAGTTTCTATGTCACCACCTTTGTGTACTTTTCGGTACCCAGCATGCTGGCCCTGGGCATGATATTTTACGCGGTCGCGCAGCGCCTGCGCTCGATGATGGGCGCCTATCTGGTGGCCATGGGGCTATTTATCTTTTATGTAATTGGCGGTGTGCTTACCTCAGATCCTGAATACCGGATGCTCGGGGCACTCAGCGACCCCTTTGGCCTGCGTACCTTCGCTGAAGTCAGCCGCTATTGGACGGTGTTTGATAAGAATACCGAAATGGCAGCGATGGAAGGCGTGTTACTGCATAACCGCCTTATCTGGCTTGCCGTCGGGACTATCATTCTGACCGTATTTGGTAATATCTTTACGCTGCGCTGGCAGCAGCAAACCCGCAAGGAAAAGCCTAGTAAAGCCGCACAAATGGCGCCTCCGGCGCGCCTTAATCTGCAAATCCAGGCCCGTGCCGGCGGTCAGCTGAATAAACTGTTCACCCGCATCGGCTTTGAAATGCGTCAGGTGCTGTTCAGCCCGGCGCTGATTGTATTGATGATTTTCAGCCTGTTTAACCTCTCTGCACTGTATTTTGTGCCTATCGGCGGACTCTACGGCACCCCCGACTGGCCGCTCACTCAGCAGATGGTGGATATCATTACGGAAAGCTACGGGTTAATGCTGATCATTGTAATCACCTATTACAGCGGTGAAATCGTCTGGCGCGAGCGCGGCTCGGGGATGGGCGACATTGTCGATGCCACGCCTGCGTTTAACCTGGTGTTCTGGGTATCTAAGTTGCTGGCAATGTGGGCCGTGCTGGCGGTGCTGTTTACCATTGGTATTCTGTTTACCATGGTGTATCAAATCACCCAGGGCTATTTTAATTTTGAATTCGGCACGTATGCAGTGGGTATCTATGTACTGCAATGGCTGCCCTGGGCATTAATGGCGGTGCTGGCATTCTTTATTCAGGTGCTCAGCCCCAATAAATTTGTCGGTATGCTGCTGTTTGTGGCTTACTTTATTGTCAGTCTGGTATTTGCGGAACTTGGCCTTGAACACAATATGTGGAGCTTTGCCGATGCCCCCAGTGTGCCTTATTCGGACCTGAACGGCTACGGCTGGTTCCTGGCTCCGTTCGGCTGGTACATGCTGTACTGGGGTGCATTGTGTGTGGCGTTGTTCACGCTGGGTTATGCATTGTGGCAGCGCGGGCCTGAGGTGGCGTTGAAACACCGTTTCCGGTTACTGGGCTACCAGCTGGGACGCGCCGGCAAAACTGCTGTGGCAGCCAGCCTGGTAGTATTCGTGGCAACGGGGAGTTATATCCACTACAACACCCAGGTACTGAATACCTACCTGACCAGCGACGAGCGCTTTGAGCTGCAGGCTGAGTATGAGCGGGAATTCGCGCAGTACGAGCATGATGACGTGCCGGTGATCACCCGGGTGAATGCTGCGGTGGATATTTATCCCCAGGAACGACGTATTCAGGCCACCGCGGATATCACGCTCAGCAACCCGTCGGCGACCGCCATCACCCGTGCGCTGATTTCGGTGCCGCAGCATACCTCGGCATGGGACCTCACAGTTCCGGGGGCTTCGGTAACTGAGCGCATTGCGCACCTCAATAGCGCCTGGCTGACCTTCGAAGACCCTCTGCAACCCGGCGAAACCCGGGACGCAACGCTTAGCGTGACCCGCGCGCATCAGGGCTTCAAAGATAATAACTTCGACTTTGAAGTGGCCGAAAACGGCACGTTTATTAATAACTTCTCGCTGTTCCCGGCGTTTGGTTTTAATACCCAGTATCTGATCAGTGACCGCCATGAGCGCCGCAAGCGGGACTTACCGGAGCGTCCGCGGGCGCATAAACTGGAAGACAGCGACCATTATGCAGAGAGCGGGTTTGGCAAAGGCGTGACCTTTATCGACTTTGAAACCACCGTGTCCACCGCAGGGGATCAGATTGCCATTGCGCCGGGGTATTTACAGCGGGAATGGCAGGAAAACGGCCGTAACTATTTCCATTACAAAATGGATGCGCCCATTGTGAATTTCTTTTCGTATCTGTCTGCCCGCCACGCCGTTCAAAAAGACACCCATAAGGGCGTGAACATTGAGGTGTATCACCACCCTGAGCACCATTGGAACGTAGATGTGATGATCGAAAGCGTGAAAGACTCGCTGGATTACTTCACCGCCGCCTTTGGCCCGTATCAGCACAAACAGATGCGCATCATTGAGTTCCCGGGTTACCGCAGCTTTGCGCAGAGTTTTGCCAACACCGTGCCTTATTCGGAAGACATTGGGTTTGTTGCGGATCTGCGCGATCCGGAAGACATTGACTACGTGTACTATGTCACCGCCCATGAAGTCGCGCACCAGTGGTGGGGACACCAGGTGGGCGCGGCCAACGTACAGGGTCAGTCGATCATTATCGAAAGCCTGTCGCAGTACAGTGCCATCATGGTGCTGCGTGAGCGCTACGGCGAGGAAAAAATGCGTAAGTTCCTGAAGTACGAGCTGGATCGCTATTTGCGCGACCGCGGCGGCGAGTTACTGGCGGAAATGCCGTTTATGCGCAGTGAAGGCCAGCAGTACATTCACTACCGCAAAGGCTCGGTGGTGATGATGGCCATACTCGACAGGCTGGGTGAGGAACGGGTCAACCTGGCGCTGCAAAACCTGCTTGATGACTTCCAGTACCGCAATAACCCGTATCCCACCACGCTGGATCTGCAGGCGGCACTCAATGCTCAGGCCACTGCCGAAGAACAGGCCTTTATTAGTGATCTGTTTGAACGCATTACCCTGTACGACCTGAAAATGCTGGCCGCACAGGCAACAGAGACCGACAACGGCCGCTATCAGGTCAGTCTGACCGTGGCTGCCGCCCGCTTTGAAGCCGACGGCGAAGGCCGGGAGCAGGAAGGGGAGCTTAACGAGTGGGTGGATATCGCGCTGTTTACCGGCGATCCGGAAGACATTAGCGGTGACACCGAAGTGCTGTACAACCAAAAGCATAAGCTGGAATCAGGCAAAAATATTATCACCCTCACGCTGGATAAAAAGCCGGTGTTTGCGGGTATCGATCCGTTTATCAAACTGATTGACCGCGACAGTGGTGATAATGTGATAAAGCTGAATTAAGGCAGGTGACACATAACGCAAAAACGGCACTTCAGGTGCCGTTTTTTTTTGGCCGTCCAGCGCTTCACCGCTGACCTGCACGCAGGGCACACCAGCCAACGCCCGGTACTGCCTGCTCCCTTTCTGGTACCCGGGGACTATTTTTTTCACACTGCATCATTCTCCTCACGTATACAAATAAAAATAATTAAAATCAACAACTTGATGATTGCCGTGCAGTGTATTTTCTGACCAAACGTTCAGGAAATAGTCATGCAGCCTTGCTCTTTCTGTGGCACGGTATCCGCGCTTGACCTACCAAGCCTCTAACCACAGGAATTAACATGAAAACAACCATAACAATGTTAAGTGCGCTTACCGCTGTCACCCTCAGTGCGCAAGTGGGCGCCCAGGTAGAGAATGGAACTTTCGAATCTTGGAGTGGGAACTCCCCTGACAGCTGGACCACCATCGACAGTGGTATCAGTGTAAGCCAGTCGGCCACCAGCTATGAAGGCAACAGCGCCGCCGCCATCACGGTCACTACCGGGTCGCAAAGCAGCACCGACTTCCGCCAGGCCATCAGTGTCACCGGCGGTGAGAACTATACCTTCAGCACCTGGGTCTACCACACCGAAGGCGGTATACGGGCACGGCTGTATGTCGACGGCTACCAGAATTACTCCAATGCGACCCTGACCGGCCAATGGCAGCAGATCACCTACAACTTTACCCCGGCGAGCACCGGTACTATTGAAGTGGGTCTGCGCTTTTATGATGTCGCTGGCTTCGATGGCAATGAACTGGTGTACGTCGATTTATTCGAACCTACCAGTACCACAGGCGGGGGCGGCACCTGCAGCACCCATGCCGGTGAATTTGCGCTCACTACCGACGATTACGGCAGTGAAACCAGCTGGCAAATTACTGACTCAGGCAGTCAGGTAGTGGCATCAGGGAGCGGTTACAGCAGCAATACCAGTTACCGCGAAGACGTCTGTCTGGCCGACGGTGACTACACCCTGACGGTGTCTGACAGTTATGGCGACGGGATCTGTTGTACTTACGGTAATGGCAGCTACAGTCTGACGATTGCTGGCGACACCGTGGCCGCCGGCGGCAGCTTTGGCAGTGCGGATGTTACCAACTTCACCCTCGGCGGTACCGGGGGAGGCAGCGGCGCAAACCTGACGGGTTATTATGCCTCGGCAGATGGCCTGACCGGCTACGCGCTGAAAACCGAACTGCACAATATTATCAATAATCACACTACACAAAACTACTCTGCCCTGTGGGATTTTTATCTGTCCTATGGCCGCGACAGCTATTATGAAAATGACGGCAGCATTCTGGATATTTACTCCGAACAGCCCGGCGGCATGGATCCCTATACCTTCACGGCAGGCAGTGATCAGTGCGGTAACTACAGTGGCGAAGGCGACTGCTATAACCGTGAACACGGCTTCCCGCGCAGCTGGTTTGGCGGTGCAGTGGCGCCCATGAATACCGATATTCATCATATCTTTCCCACCGACGGCTACGTGAATTCCAAGCGTAGCAGTTATCCGTATGGCGAAGTGGCCAGCGCCTCATTTACTTCGGCCAACGGCTCGAAGCTGGGTAGCGCCACCGGCGGACTGGGCTATACAGGCACCGTGTTTGAACCCATTGATGAGTTCAAGGGCGATATTGCCCGGGCGTATTTCTACATGGCCACCCGCTACGAAAATGTGATTGCCGGCTGGGAAAATCAGAGTGCGTATGGCGATGCGTCACTAAACGGCACCAGCAACCAGGTATTCGAAAACTGGCTGCTGGCCATGCTGAAAAGCTGGCATGTACAGGATCCGGTCAGTCAGAAGGAAATCGATCGCAATGACGCCGCGTATGGCTTCCAGGGCAACCGTAACCCATTTGTGGACCACCCTGAGCTGGTCACAGAAATCTGGGGGAATTAATTCCCGCTGAAGTCAGTGTTATCGGGAGCCACAGGCTCCCTTTTCTTGTTTCTGCCCTGCTTATCTCGTCTCACCGAACTGCCAACTGCACCTTCTCAGCAACTCCTCGTACCTCCATCTCATTATTAACATTTTCTGAACAATTGTTTTACAAAATGACTGGAAGCGCTTACATTTAAACTCGAGAGCATTTGAGACTGAACTTTCGTATTGATAATAATGAGGACGCATCATGCACATGGCCTTTACACGAACACGCGCTGCGCTATTGATAGCAAGCGGCACCCTATTCACCCAGACCGCCCTCGCGGCTGCTTGTCAGAATCCGGTTCCGGTCTGGCAGGACGAGTTTAACGGCACCGCGTTAGACACCTCAAAGTGGGAAATTATGTTGGGCGATGGCTGCAGTTACGGCATCTGTGGCTGGGGAAACAATGAACTGCAGAGCTACCAGGCTGAAAATATCAGTGTGGCTAATGGCACTCTCACCATTACGGCCAAAAAACAGCGGGTCAAAGGCAGCCAGTACACGTCCGGGCGGATCCGCACCGCCAACATGCCTAACGGTGGCGAGTGGACCCACGGCCGTTTCGAAGCCCGTATCAAACTGCCCGATGGCACCGGTATGTGGCCGGCGTTCTGGATGTTGCCTACCGATCCGGATGTTGGCTGGCCCCAGAGTGGTGAAATCGACATACTCGAAGCGACTGGCCAGGCGGACATGATTGCGTTTGGTACTATCCATTATGGCAACCCGTACCCGGACAACGAGTGGACCAGCGGGCGTATCATTAAACAACCTGACCGCTGGTCGGACGGATTTCATGAGTATGCAGTGGAATGGGAGCCAGGCGAGATCCGCTGGTACGTCAACGACATACTGTATTCGGTGAAAACGCCCGATGATCTCAGCGATCCGGCGTTCTGGACCTTCGACAACTATTCTTACCATTTTCTGTTAAATATGGCAGTGGGCGGCAGCATCGGTGGCGTGGTTGATGACAGTCAGTTACCGCAAACCATGGAGGTCGATTATGTCCGGGTGTATGACTTTGCCCAGCCCTCACTCAGTGGCCCGCACATCGTGGACGCGAATACGCAGGCAAGCTATACCATTGTGGATGAAGCAGGCACGGGCAGCAGCTATAGCTGGAGCGCCCCCACCGGTGACACCAGCACATCACAGACACTGGCCGTCAACTGGACTGCGCAGGGCGGAACTGTAAGCGCTTCCATCAGCAACAGTTGCGGTAACTTCGATGTTGCAATGGACGTGCATGTTCTGCCGCAGCTGAGCCTGACTACCAGTATTGATGATTTCGAAACCGATGGTGCTATCGCCTACACATACTGGGACGGCCAGTTCACCGAGGTGCCAAACCCACTAAATGATGCGACTAACAATTCACCCACCGCCTTAGAGTATGTCCGCAACGGCGCGGCTGCGTACGATGTGATTGCCGGCAGTACCTCAGCCATCAGCGACGCCACCGCGCTGATTGCAGGCAACGAAGCCTTCTATCTTGATGTTTACATGCCCAACCCAAGCGTGCAGGAGATCCTGATTCAGCTTGAAGATGGCTCGCAGGCTACGCCTGATAACTACCCTACCGGCAGACACTCTAAATTCATTGCTCACACCCAGGCCGTAGCCGGCTGGCAGCGCCTGAAGTTCACTCTGGAGGACAGGATTGATGGCGGTACAGCGGCAACCGATGTGACAGAGATGGTCATCCTTATTGCGCCCAACAGTAATAATGCCGACACCTACTACCTGGATAACCTGGCGCTGTATGGCAGCGACGGCGGCGGCGACACCGCCACAGCGATGGTGATCAGTGACGTCACCACCACCGTGGTAAGTGCGGGGAAAGGCAATAAGCGGGCGCAGGCAGTGGTGAGTGTGGTAGACAACACCGGTGCTGCAGTAGCCGGGGTCAATGTAACAGGTCAGTTTAGTGGTGACTGGAATGAGACGGCCAGCGGCACCACAGGCGCTGACGGTACGGTCACCGTTACTACCAGCGCTACCCTGTCAGGTAATGTGTCAGCAACATTTTGTGTCACTTCGGCTTCGGGTAGCCTGCCACTGGATGAAGCTAACAGCAGCGGATTATGCAACTAGCCTGTCCGGGCTAGCTGCGTAACCGCAGAACACTAGTAATGATTGACAGGGAGCCACAGGCTCCCTGATTTATGGCATGACCGTCAACGCTACGAGATGCGCGATGGCGGGGCCCACAGCGAACTTGCCCGGCAGGTTCATGCAGTCACTCAGCAGTCGTCGATATCGCCACCGGTTTCTTTTTTCATTTCAATGCAGGCTTCCCGCCGCTTCTCGGCCGCCGACTTTTTCATGTCTTCGTATTTACGCTTACCCTCTTCCATCATTTCAGAGGCTTTTTCTTTCCCTTCTTCATACTTTTCTGCCGTCGCGTCTTTGGCATCTTCATAGGCTTCTTTGGTTTCCTCCCAGCCCTCCTCGCCAGCTTCCATGGACTCCTCATAAGCATCTTCAGTGGCTTCTTTCGCCTCCTCCATCTGCTCTTCCATATCCCGCTTGACCTCTTCCGATGCGTCTTTTTGGGACTCGGTACAGGCGCTCAACCCCAGCAGCGTGCATAGCAGCATAAATCCAATATGTTGTTTAATTGTCATGATGAACACCTCGTAGTGATTAAATTATCTGAACTGTGATGGATATTGGTGAACAGCGAATCGTTACCCTGTAACAGCATAGTCCATGCGCTGATAAAGGGGAGCCGGGTGGCGAAATAAAACCCAGCGCGCTGCACGTACCAGCGCTGACTGCTCGGGCAGTACCGCAATGGCTCAGCCGCCAGGCTTAGGTCCCCGCGACGGCATAATCTGTATAAAGAATCACCCGGCCATGCCGATAGAAAATTTATCACAGACACGGACGTAACCATGAAACGACAAAAAATTCTGCTTATCCGCATGCTGGGCTTTGGCGATGTAACCTGCATAGGTATTCCCGCGCTACGCTATTATCAGGCACGCTATCCGGATGCCGAAATTCACTTTATGACCTACGCAGCCGGCAAAGAAATTATCCAGCTGGCTGAGCCGGATGTGACCGTGACGGGCTTAGACAAGGGCCAGTGGCCTGACGATATCGTTGCTGCCATGGATGTTTTTTTACAGCTCGCCCAGCCCATCATTAGCGAGAATTACACCGAAATTGTGAACCTCGACACCTGGTTTATGCCCTGCTTTCTTGCGCGCTTCTTAAAGGACGTGGGTATGCCAGTGACGGGCAATACCCTTACCCGCTCCATCGATGCCATCCTTCAGGCTTTTGAGACCCGCACCCTCTCGCCTGCTTACGTGAACGATCCCGCCCACTATATGGCCAGCGACTGGCCGGGAATGGCGGCCTGGCATACGCCGTGGTGGCTGTCCAGTGAGCCCATTGCCGGTGGCTATCCGGCATTTTATTTACAACAGTGTTGCGGCTTTGCTGACCTGAAGCT
>JBPEWW010000253.1:0-14513 GCA_052032275.1 Alteromonas sp.
TGCTAAGCAATTCAACAGGGGCAGCGTACCCCTGCCCCTTCTGTTACGTGCCGTCGGGGGGATCAGATTGACAGACCGCGTCATTGCGGCGCAGGCCGCAACCTCCCAATACGAAGAATTGCGTCATTGCGGCGCAGGCCGCAGCTCCCAATACGAAGAATTGCGTCATTGCGGCGCAGGCCGCAACCTCCCAATACGAAGAATTGCGTCATTGCAGCGCAGGCCGCAACCTCCCCATACGAAGAATCGTGTCATTGCGGCGCAGGCCGCAACCTCCCCATACGAAGAATTGTGTCATTGCGGCGCAGGCCGCAAGCTCCCCAACACACTGGGATACTTATTCAAATCAAAGAAGGGTGCAAATCACACCATGAATAATTGAATTCTCTTTTTCTCCTAATGCCGCTGACTTTATTTCTGCAAATTCCTCAACTATTAATACAATTGTTAGGTTGATTAAGTAAGGTTTTGGGGAGTCAGGTAGCCCAAGGAGATTGCGGCCTGCGCCGCAATGACATCAGTTTTTTAAGTTCATTAACTTCCGCTCCACGTGCGAAGCAGCTCTCGGCCTGCGCCTGGATGGCGGGCAGCTTAACGTAAGAAGCAGACCATCTTCGAACCACGTTGGCTGTTCCGCTTCAGACAAGCAGCATCGGAGATAGCTTACAACGCTATCTCCGCTTTGGGAGGTTAATCGTCACTCGTTTTATAGAGATGCACATCTCGCTGCGGGTAAGGGATGCTAATGCCTTCTTCATCAAAGGCTTTTTTTACCTTTTCCTGCATATCCCAGTAGTAAGGCCACAAGTCATCGGTGGCAACCCAGGGGCGAAACATCAAATCGACGGAATTGTCGCCTAATCCCCCCACACAAATCCTGGGTTCAGGATCTGACAGTGACCGTTCATCCTCTTCAAACAGCCGCTGCAACACCTTCTTTGCTTTGTCGATATCGTCATCATAGCCAATGCCAAACGTCATGTCGCAGCGGCGCTTATCGTATACGCTGACGTTGGTCAACGTGGCATTAGACAGGCTACCGTTGGGGATAACAATACGCTTGTTGTCGAAGGTGTTAAGTACGGTATACAGAATTTGTATCTCGTCCACGGACCCCAGGTGACCTTCTGCTTCTATGGTGTCACCCACTTTGAATGGTTTAAAAATCAGTATTAGCACACCGCCAGCAAAATTCGCCAGGCTGCCTTGTAACGCCAGACCGATAGCCAAACCCGCTGCACCAACTACGGCGATAAACGAGGTTGTTTCAATACCGATCATAGACGCGACAGAAATCAACAACATCACTTTTAGAACGGCACTGATAAGCCCGCATAGAAACTTATTTAAAGTGGGGTCCTTTCTTCCTAGCCGGTGGTCCAATAAACCTACAAACCGATTCACCAACCACAGGCCCACCACCAAAGTAAGAATGGCCAGTAACAATTTGGGGGTATAGGTCATCACCAGTGCTATGGCTTTTTCGGTTAATTCCGATAAATCGATATTAGTTCCGAAGAAATCCTCCATAAATACCTCTTTCAGTTATTAAACATGTTGTTTACCTTAGAGACGGAACCTTAGATCGTTTTGATTCAACCCGCCCCCGCTGCTTAGCTTCAGGCTAACAGTGAACAGGCATAAGTAGCGTCCTATATCTTGCGAATATTTGCTAAACTGCATTATCTGATTTAACTTTCAAGGTGTTTGATGAACCAGCCACAACCCAACAATCCCTTACATGGGCTTACGCTGGAAGCGATTCTAACCCGGTTACAGGCGCACTACGGTTGGCAGGGGTTATATCAACGGATACGGGTTAATTGCTTTAGTAATGAGCCTTCTATTAAGTCATCCTTAAAATTTTTACGTAAAACACCGTGGGCCAGGGAGAAAGTCGAGTCGTTGTATATCAATACGTTTTCGTAACGGAGTGACGTAGCGCGTCACATACCCCGACAAGGCTAACGCTTAAACGCGAACACCTGGCTGCGTCATGTTATCATTTCGCGGTTGCTGTCCAGGATAATGGCATGCTCATTACCCTGACCTGTGACGCCAGAACCATTCTGGCTGGAACCGCAACCCACTTAACTCCTTGCCATTTCACAGCAGCTGTATATACTTCCACTAACTGTATAGAAAAACAGGCTGTGTATGCGTCCACTTACCGCCCGACAAACTGAAGTACTGGAACTCATCAAAACCACGATGCAGGAAACCGGTATGCCGCCCACGCGCGCCGAAATAGCCCGCCAGCTGGGGTTTAAATCTGCCAATGCCGCAGAGGAGCACCTTAAAGCACTGGCCCGCAAAGGCGTGATTGAAATTCTGCCCGGCACCTCCCGGGGCATTCGCCTGACTCTGGAAGAAGAGGCGGCGAACGAAGAAGACGGGCTGCCGCTGGTTGGCCGGGTGGCTGCCGGTGAGCCTATTCTGGCCCAGGAGCACGTGGAGCAGCACTACAAGGTCGACCCTGCCCTGTTTCACCCCCACGCCGACTTCCTGCTACGGGTTAACGGTATGAGTATGAAAAATATCGGTATTCTGGACGGTGACTTACTGGCCGTGCATCGCACTACCGATGTGCATAATGGCCAGGTGGTCGTGGCCCGGGTAGATGAGGACGTGACGGTCAAACGGCTTGAAAAGCGTGGGCGGGAAGTGTTGCTGCACGCTGAAAACGAAGAGTTTTCACCTATCAAGGTCGACCTGGCAAATGAACCTTTTGCAATCGAAGGGATCGCCGTAGGGGTGATCCGCAACGCAGATTGGATGTAGTTTTATCCATTTCGGACTAAAAACGGCCTGAAGGCCGTTTTTTTATATGCTCAGAGTGCCGGTTCCGGCCCTTGCTCCTGTATTCACCCGCGCCCATGCCGTGCTTCGCACAATGACCTGGCTCGCCGTCCGTGTCTGACTGTTAGCACGGTTTACCTGCCTGTGAGCACCTCCCATGCTGTGAGGGTTGGGATGCACCAGAATGGTGCTGTAACACCGTGGAACACGGGGATGATGAAGAAATAACCGCTGCCGGCAGCGGCATCGCTCGCGCTGCCATTCTGGCGTCGGCCTGCCATATCAGTAAGCGCATGCTACATAAGCCTTTTTTTAGTGAAGCGCAGGGAGAGGCGTTATAACAGTATGTTTGGTTAAAAAATGCACAGTCCGCAGAGTTTTTCTAAGAAAAGACTAGACGCGCCGAAATTATTGCGTAATTCTTATACACTCATTAACAATAAAATAACACGCGCCAGCATAATAATTTACTAAGGCGACGTGTTAACCCTAACTCATGGACTGTGAACGGCTGTCAGCAGTTGGCCGCACGCGCATTCCATTACGGAGGTGCTGAGTGAAACGACTTACGAATTACGTTTCGATAGTTGTGGGAACGCTAACGACATGGCTTTTCAGTGCAAGTGCGCTGGCTGATGCAGCCACGGTATCGGAAAATTCTTCACTGAACTTACGGCGGGGAGCGACCGATATCAGCGGTCAGGTATACGACCTGCATATGTTAATGTTCGCCATATGTGTGGTCATTGCGGTCGTGGTATTCGGGGTGATGTTCACGTCGATGTACTTACACCGTAAGTCCCGCGGGGCGAAACCGGCTAACTTCCATGAAAGTGTGAAAGTGGAAATTGCCTGGACCGTGGTGCCCTTTCTTATTCTTATCTTTATGGCCGTGCCGGCCGCCAATACGCTGATTGCCATGGAAGATACCTCAGAGCCGGATATGACGGTGCTGGTCACCGGGTCACAGTGGAAATGGCACTATAAATATATGGATCGCGAGGTGGAGTTTTATTCACTGATGGCCACGCCCCGCGAGCAAATCGACAACCGCTTTGCAAAAGGCGAAAACTATCTGCTGGAAGTCGACCGTCCGCTGGTTATCCCTACCGGCCAGAAGGTGCGATTCTTAATTACCTCTGACGACGTGATCCACTCCTGGTGGGTACCGGATTTCGCCGTGAAAAAAGATGCCAACCCTGGCTTTATCAACGAGGCCTGGACCAAGGTTAATGAACCTGGTGTGTATCGTGGCCAGTGTGCAGAGTTATGCGGTAAAGATCACGGCTACATGCCGGTGGTGGTTATCGCCAAGGAGCCGGCGGACTATGAAGCCTGGGTAACCGAGCAGGAAGCCATCCAGCAACGGGCCCGTGAAGAAGAGCAGCGCTTGCTGTCTATGAGCATGTCGATGGACGAACTCATGGCGGAAGGGGAGCGGGTTTATAACGCGACCTGTGCTGCCTGCCATATGCCAAACGGTGAAGGCCTCAAAGGGGTGTTCCCGGCGCTTAAGGGCAGTGAGATGGTGCTGGAAGATCAGGTCGCCCACATTGATATTGTGCTTAACGGCAAAACCGGCACCGCCATGCAGGCCTTCGGCAAAATGCTGAGCCTGAAAGAAGTGGCCGCGGTTGTCACTTACGAGCGCAACGCCTGGGGCAACAATACCGGCGATATCGTGCAGCCCAAAGACGTTAACGCTGTCGCCACCGGACAATAGGAGAGTGTCATGAGTAAAGCTACCGATGTAATGACCCCGGATGACGCGGCGCATGGGCACGACGAGCACCACGATCACCATATTCCCAAAGGGATAACCCGCTGGCTGTTTACCACCAACCATAAAGATATTGGTACCCTGTATCTGTGGTTTGCCTTCATCATGTTTTTAGTGGGCGGCGCCATGGCCATGGTGATCCGGGCCGAGTTGTTTCAGCCGGGTCTGCAAATTGTGGAGCCCAACTTCTTTAACCAGATGACCACAGTGCATGGCCTGATCATGGTCTTTGGGGCGGTTATGCCCGCCTTTACCGGGCTGGCAAACTGGCTGGTGCCCATGATGATTGGTGCGCCGGATATGGCGTTGCCCAGAATGAACAACTGGAGCTTCTGGATCCTGCCGTTTGCCTTTTTGATACTGCTGTCGTCGCTGTTTGTAGAAGGCGGTGGCCCGGCATTTGGCTGGACTTTTTACGCCCCGCTCTCCACCACTTACAGTGGTGACAGCACGGCACTGTTCGTGTTCTCGGTACACATTATGGGCATCAGTTCCATCATGGGTGCCATCAATGTCATCGTCACCATCTTTAATATGCGTGCACCGGGCATGACCTGGATGAAAATGCCACTGTTTGTCTGGACCTGGCTCATTACCGCGTTTCTGCTGATTGCCGTGATGCCGGTACTGGCGGGTGCGGTGACCATGGTGCTCACCGACAAATTCTTTGGCACCAGCTTCTTTGATGCGGCCGGTGGCGGCGACCCGGTGATGTTCCAGCATATCTTCTGGTTCTTCGGTCACCCCGAGGTCTACATCATGATATTGCCAGCGTTCGGTATTATTTCGCACATTGTGCCCACCTTCGCCCGCAAGCGGCTGTTCGGCTACGCCTCTATGGTTTACGCCACAGCGTCCATTGCCCTGCTGTCGTTTATCGTCTGGGCGCACCACATGTTTACCACGGGGATGCCGCTGTTTGCTGAAATGTTCTTTATGTTTGCCACCATGCTGATATCGGTCCCTACCGGCGTAAAGGTATTTAACTGGGTAGCCACCATGTGGCGCGGGTCACTGAGCTTTGAAGTGCCCATGTTGTTTGCCATCGCGTTCATCGTGCTGTTTACCATTGGCGGTTTGTCCGGCCTGATGCTGGCGATCACCCCGGTTGACTTCCAGTACCACGACACGTACTTCGTGGTGGCCCATTTCCATTATGTGCTGGTTACCGGCGCCATCTTCTCCATTATGGCAGCGGTGTACTACTGGTTACCCAAATGGACCGGCAAGATGTTCGACATCACGCTGGCGAAATGGCACTTCTGGTGTTCGTTAATCTCGGTAAACCTGCTGTTCTTCCCGATGCATTTCGTGGGCCTGGCCGGTATGCCACGCCGGATCCCGGATTACTCGCTGCAATTTGCCGACTTTAACCAGTGGATCAGTATTGGCGGCTTTGCCTTTGGCTTATCGCAATTCATCTTCCTGGCACTGCTGATAAAGGCGTGTAAAAAAGAAGGTGAACCGGTATCTGATCAGGTGTGGGAAGGTGCTGAAGGGCTGGAGTGGGAAATTCCCTCACCTGCGCCCTATCATACCTTTGAAACCCCGCCGGTTGTGAAGTAACCCAGGAGCGTACCGATGACACAACAAGCTAACCAAAATCGCAACATGGTGCTGAAGCTGGTGGTGATTGTTATCGGTATGTTCGGCTTTGGTTTTGCACTGGTGCCCCTGTATGACGTGTTCTGCGACATCACCGGTATCAATGGCAAAACCCGCAACAGCGCAGCGGCGTACGAGTCGGTGGAAATTGACGAAAGCCGTGAAGTGACGGTGGAGTTTATCACCCGCACCAACACCGGCATGCCCTGGGAATTTCGCGCCGAAACCAAACGCGTGAAGGTCCATCCCGGCGAGCTCAATACGGTGTCGTTTTACGTACGCAACCCCGCCAGTGGCAACATAGTTGCCCAGGCGATCCCTTCGGTATCTCCGGGGCTCGCCGCGCTTTACCTGAATAAAACCGAATGTTTCTGCTTTAATCAGCAGCCACTGAGTGCCGGGCAGGAGGCCTACATGCCGATGCAGTTTTATGTAGATCCTCAGCTGCCCGACGACATTCACTATTTTACAGTGCAGTACACCTTATACGATGTCACGGCCCGGGCTGATGACCTCGATACACAATCAAATCCCTTTATGACGCAACAGCCGGAAGCCGGAAAATAATACAAAAGGGAGAAGGAGACGGTTATGCAGCAAGAATATGAAAAATATTATGTACCCGCCCAGAGTCCGTGGCCAATTGTTGGCGCGGTAGCGCTGTTCCTGATTGCGGTCGGCGCAGGTAACTTTGTTATCGAAGCTACCCAGGGCGAGGAAGGCTACGGCGGGATCGTGCTGACGGTAGGCATTGTGACGCTGCTGGTAATGCTCTTTGGCTGGTTCAAAAACCAAATCGATGAGTCGATGAGTGGGCTGTACAGCGACCAGCTTGGCCGCTCATACCGTCAGGGCATGAGCTGGTTTATATTTTCAGAAGTGATGTTTTTCGCCGCGTTCTTTGGCGCGTTGTTTTACGCCCGGTTTATCTCGGTGCCCTGGCTGGGCGGTGCATCCAACAATGCGATGACCAACGAGGTGCTGTGGCCTGCCTTTGAGGCAATGTGGCCACTGGTCAGTACTCCCGGCGGCACCACCACCCAGCAGATGAGCGCAGCAGGGCTGCCCACCATTAACACCATTATCCTGCTGGTGTCCTCGGTAACCCTCCATTTTGCCCATGTGGGACTGGAACAGAATAAACGTAAACAACTCACCAGCATGCTGGGCGTGACCATTCTGCTTGGTGTGGTGTTCCTGTTTTTACAGGTGGAAGAGTATATTCACGCCTATCAGGAGCTGGGGCTGATGCTGGACTCCGGTATTTATGGCAACACCTTCTTTATGCTGACCGGATTTCACGGCATGCATGTGACACTGGGGACAATTATTCTGATGGTGCTGTTCCTGCGGGTGATAAAGGGGCACTTTACCCCCGACAATCACTTTGCGTTTCAGGCCGGCAGTTGGTACTGGCATTTTGTTGATGTAGTGTGGGTGATGCTGTTCCTGTTTGTGTACGTCCTGTAATTACCGCGTCCGTCGCCGCCCGTTAGTACGGGCGGGGATTCGGTGTGATTAGGCCGGTGGCAAACGCGAGCAGGATCAGGCCGACAATGATCACCGACGTCAGTACCCGGCGACCAATGAACTTGCTCATTGGCTCGCCATTGGTCTGCCCTTTCATCATGACCCGCATGGCAATAAACAAGTTGACAATCATATAGATAAGTAGCGCAATAAGAATAATTTTTATAATCATAATTTACCTTAGGTGGAGTGTGCCCACGGCGTGATACAGCATCGTTCCCCAACCCGAATACTGGCTGTTTGTATAATTCTTATCGCGGTTGCGGCGATGGCCGGGCTGGGATTCTGGCAGCTCGACCGCATGGCGCAAAAAGAACGGCGTTTGGCTAGCATAGCGCAAAAACACACCGATGAGCCAATGACATTAAGCCATGCGTTACGCACGCTCGCGGACCCCCGTGATACACAGGTACAGTTTACCGGCACCCCCGATATCAACCGGCTGATGTATCTGGATAACCGGGTGGTAGCAGGCCAGGTAGGTTACGATATTGTGTTGCCGGTACGCAGTGATGCCGGCTGGGTACTGGTGAATTTCGGGTGGGTAAAGGCGGCGCCGCGGCGCACGCAGCTGCCAGAGGTTACGCTCTCCGCAGCAAGCCGTTCGTTTAAAGGGATGATAGCGAAACCCGGTCACAACCCGATGGTGACAGAAACGGCCGACACCGCGACGTTTCCCCTGCGCATTCAGGCCCTGGACCCGGATTTTTTAAGTACATTGCTGAAAATGCCGCTGGTGCCCTATGTGGTGGTGCTGACCGGGGACGATCCCCGCTTTGAACGGCAATGGTCGCCGGTCGTCATGCCGCCAGAGAAACACTTAGGCTATGCCGTGCAATGGTTTGGTTTGGCCATAGCGGCGTTCATCGTAGGCTTGTTGGCCTTAAGAAAAAAAGGAAGTAACCATGACTCAGGCGCGTAGAGGCCCCTCAAAAATGTTAGTGATCGCCCTGGTGGTGATATTTGTGATGCCCGTGGTGCTGGCTAAACTGGCGTTAGATCAGGACTGGTTTAACCGCGGCGCCACAAACAGAGGGGAGTTGCTGGATCCGGTGGTGGATGTGTCGCCCGTGCTGGACGGGCAAGCGCCTAAGTGGCGGTTACTCTATACCCTGCCTGCCGACTGTGACAGTGCCTGTGAAAATGCCCTGTTCAGTATTCGTCAGGTGTGGCTGGCACTGGGGCGGGAATCCGACCGGGCAGAAGCTGTGGTGTTAGTGACCCCCGCCAGTGACAAACAGGCGCTGGCCCGGCTTGAGGATACCGACGCCCTGCATGCCATTGCGGTAAGTAAAGAAAATGTTAATAAGTCATTTAACTTGGCGCCTCAGGATGCTATTTTCGTGGTGGACACCCTGAATAATGCCATGCTGTATTATCCGGTGGCCGCCGACAAAGAGACCGCAGTAATGGAGAGCCGGGACATTCTGGCAGACATCAAGAAGCTGATGAAACTGTCCCGCATTGGTTAGGATTGCGCTATGAAAAAGCTTGTATTATGTAGCTTATTACTGGCCCTGGTGGTAATCATCCTGGGGGCCTATACGCGCCTCACCGATGCCGGCCTGGGCTGTCCCGACTGGCCGGGCTGTTACGGCCACCTCACCGTGCCTTCCTCTTCGGATACTGTCGCGGCCGCCAATGCTGCCTATCCCGAACGCCCGGTTGAAGCCCATAAAGCCTGGAATGAGATGATCCACCGCTATTTTGCCGGCGCCCTGGGGTTGTGTATTCTGGCTATCAGTGTGCTGGCTGTGGTACGTAAAGAGCCGGACACCCCCAAAAAGCTGCCGTTACTGTTACTCGGCCTGGTGATTTTCCAGGCTGCGCTGGGCATGTGGACGGTCACCATGAATCTGTTACCGGTAGTGGTGATGGGCCACCTGCTGGGCGGCTTTACTGTGCTTAGTTGCCTGTTTTTGCTGTATCTGCGGCTGCATGCCAGGAGCCAGCAGCTCGCCCGGCCTGCCGGTGTGCATATTTCCGGGCTGGCCGTCACCGGCATGGTCATTCTGGTGGCACAAATTGCGTTAGGCGGCTGGACCTCGGCCAACTATGCCGCCCTGGCCTGCACCGATATGCCGCTGTGTGAGGGGGATTGGCTGAACCGCCTCGATTTTAGTGGCGCATTCAGCGTGCCGCAGGCCGACAACTACGAGTTTGGTGCCCACGATTACGGGCAGCGTATGACCATGCATATGGTGCATCGGGTGGGCGCGGTGATCACGTTTTTCTATCTAACCTGGCTGGGGGTACGGTTACTTCTGAGTACCCCGCCGTCACCGGTTAAACGCGCCGCCGGTCTCATGCTGGCCGTGCTGGCACTGCAGGTGGGACTGGGCGTGAGCAATGTGGTGTTCAGCCTGCCCCTGGCAGTGGCCGTCGCCCACAACGCAGTGGCAGCAACCCTATTATTGGTGATGATTTGGATCACCTATTCCCTCTACCGTTATCAGGGAGCGAGTTATGGCTAAATCTGTATCGTATTCAGCGGGCTCTCCCCGCACTGGCAATCGAATGACCGCGTCGTGGCGGGATTATTATGAGCTGACCAAACCCAATGTGGTCATGCTGTTGTTACTGACTGCGCTGGTGGGTATGTGTCTGGCCACGCCTGGCTGGGTTGACTGGCAGGTGCTGGTGGCAGGCCTGGCGGGGATTGGGCTGTTGTCCAGTGCCGCCGCAGTCATTAACCACGTGGTGGATCACCGTATCGACAGTCAGATGGCGCGCACGTTCAACCGTCCGGTGGCAAAAGGCAAGGTGTCAGTGTCACATGCATTGCTGTTCGCTGCGGTTATGGCCATCGCCGGTTATGCCATTCTGGAACTGGCGGTAAACCGCCTGACCGCGTTGCTGACCCTGGCCAGCCTGGTGGGCTACGCAGGCATTTACACCATGTTTTTAAAGCGCGCGACGCCGCAGAATATTGTGATTGGCGGGCTGGCCGGGGCGGCACCGCCGCTGTTGGGGTGGACTGCGGTGACCGGCGAGGTACACGCACATGCATTGTTACTGGTACTGATTGTTTTTACCTGGACGCCACCTCACTTCTGGGCACTGGCCATCCACCGGGAAAAGGATTACGCCAAAGCAAAGGTGCCCATGCTGCCTGTCACCCACGGGGTGGCCTTTACCAAAACTTCGGTGCTGCTGTATACCCTGCTGCTGTGTCTGGTGTGCCTGCTGCCCTACCTGGTAGGCATGAGTAACCTGATCTACCTGATCGGCTCGTCACTGCTGAACGCCGGCTTCCTGGCTTACGCATGGAAACTGAAGTTCGCGGCCACCGACAAAACCGCCATGCAAACTTTTAAATACTCCATTGTGCATCTCATGGTATTGTTTGTGGTCTTACTGGTCGATCACTACGTGCCAATTACCTTATGAGTCAACGAATTATCGCCGGTGTTGTGGCCGGCGTGGCGCTGGTCCTGGGAATGGTGGGGGCGCTGTACATTGCCCCGCCTGACACCGACAGTGACACGCAAATCAATCACATGCAGGAGTTTGCGCAGCCCCGTGCGCTCAGTGAGTTTAGCCTGACTGATCATCGCGGGGAGACGGTTACCCGGCAGGCCCTGGAAAATCAGTGGACGCTGGTTTTTCTTGGCTATACCTTTTGTCCGGACATCTGCCCGACCACCATGGCCGCCCTGAACGGGATCTACCCCCGCTTACAACAGCTTCAGTCCCGCCACCCGGTGCGGGTGTGGTTTATCTCGGTCGACCCCAAACGGGATGATCCGGCGCGGCTGGCAGAATACGTCAGTTTCTTTAATCCGGAATTTCGTGCACTGACCGGCGAACATGCGCAGCTGTTTCCGCTGGTGCGCAGCATGGGCATGATGTATTCCATGGCAGAGAGTACCGACACCCCGAATTACCTGGTCAACCACAGTGGCTCGGTAGTGGTGGTGAACCCTGAGGCCAACGTGATTGGCCGCTTCAAACCGGTCGCCGAGCCCGGCCAACTGGCCATTGCCGATGTCGACCATATCCTGGCTGATATGCCGGCCATCACCGCCCGGTAATCTATGTCAGTCACTCTCCGTGCCGCCCGTGAGGAGGATTATCAGGCCGCCACACAGTTACTGCTGCAATCTGGTGAGCGCTTACTTACTGAAATATTCGGCAATGGCGATGTAGCGCAGACCTGCCGGTATCTGGCGTTTGCCTGGCAACAGGGACCGGGCCAGTATGGGTTTCAGAACCACTGGGTAGCCGAAGCAGGTGACACCCTGGTGGGGCTACTGACCTGCTGGGACGATCAGCTGCCGGCAGATTTTGATCGCGCCACCCTGTCTTCTATTACGGATTTTTTCGGTCTGGATCAGTCCATTGACGTGGTCATGCGCAGTCAGCGCTTCAGCGCGGCGCTACATCCGCCCATGGCCACCGAGCTGGGGATTGGGCATCTGGCAGTGGCCGAGGCGGCACGGCGCCAGGGCGTGGGTCGCGCACTGATGAACTGGGCTGAGCAACGGGCCAGGCAGCGCGGTAAGTTTGCTGTGGTCCTGGACGTGGCCAGCGATAATCAGGCTGCCATCGCCTTTTACCGTGCCCTGGGCTTTGCCAGACACCAGGGTAACGAGCCCTTTATGCAAATGATCCGCGCCGTGCCACCGGCGCAGTAACCCCGGATATCAGGCGTTAATCCGGAAATTTACCGTTACTGTCGGCCACGAAAAACGGCTGAGAATACCAGTAATATCTGCCCGGGCTGGCTTTAGACGGCGCGGTACAGTTCACCCGCGAGCGCCCCACCGGCAGCTCACCCACGGTAACCGTTACGGTCATGTCGGCCACCTTAGGCGTCAGCGTTTGCCCCTGAAAAAAACACGCCAGCTGATCCATTGCCACGTCTGTGCTGTTAACGGTAAACGCTAACGGTTCAGACAGCGCGCCGCCGGGAATTTCCGGGTCGGTCAGATTACTGTCACTGACCGGCATGGCCAGGCTGGCCAGCTTGGTTTTCAGGGATGACAGTTTGGCGTAGGGACCGGCCGCCGGGAAACGGGGCAGGGTCTGCATATCACTGTGGTTGCTGATCCCGCCTGAGTGCTGACCAAACGCAATATACCCCTGCGCCTGCAGCATATCTGCCAGCGCATCATTGTATTCGCCGAACGGGTAGGCCAGATATTTAAGCGACGTGCCTAACTGCGCTTCAATGGCCTGTTCTGCCTGCTCAACATTGGCGCGCAGGCGGGTCAGCCAGTCACTTTGCGACTCGCCGGCGTTGCGCTCCAGCATGTGCAGGTGGTCCATGGTGTGATTGGCAAAGCTGACCCCATCGTTATGCATGGCTTTTACCTGTTGCCAGGACAACTGGCTGGCGTTGCTGCCAATTTCGCCCGGGTTAATGAAGATGGTGTAGGGAAAATCATAGTCCTGCAGGATCGGGTGGGCGTTAGTGAGGATGTTTTCATAGCCATCGTCAAACGTGATCACCACCGTCCTGTCCGGCAGGGCCTCGCCGTCCTGAATGTGCTGGATCACGGTGCGCAGGGGTAACACAGTGTGGTGTTTGTCCAGGTACGCCATATGCTCTTGGAAGGTATCCGGTGATATGCTGGTACTGGCGGGTGTGTCTGTCGCCACATGGTGATACAGCAGGATAACTGCGTTATTAAGTTTCTGATCGGTATCGGCACAGGCAACGGTGGTTGCCGCAAGCGCCAGCACCAGACTGATAAACGCGCCAAAACGCCGATGCAAACCCATGTTATACTTCACGTTTCCTCCTTAATTGTAAGTAGCGGACCACCATGACAGGCACCACTTCCCGCTGGCAGGCGCACTATCGGCTGATTAGTCTGGCGTTCCCGATGATCCTCGCCAATATTACCACACCCTTACTGGGCCTGGTTGATACGGCAGTGCTCGGGCATATGGATTCGTCTGCCATGCTTGCCGGGGCCTCGGTAGGGACACTGATATTAACGCAAATCTACTGGGTGTGCGGTTTTTTGCGCATGTCGGCGACCGGAATGAGTGCACAGGCCCGCGGCAATACGGAGCAGGGCGCCTTGTTGTCTGCCAAAGCGCTCTGGCAGACCTGTGCAATAGCGGCGCTGTTAGGCGCGGTGTTGTTGCTGTTACAGGTGCCCGTGTTGCTCACAGGCATATGGCTGGCTGCACCGGGCAGTGCGGTGCAGACACACCTGGAGGCGTATTTTACGGTGCGGGTATGGGGCGCGCCGGCGGCCATGCTGAACCTGGCCCTGGTTGGCTGGCTGGTGGGGCAGCAACGGACCCGGGCCGTGCTGATGATACAGGTTGTCGGTAACCTGATTAACGCGGCCCTGGATGTGGTGTTCGTCTACGGGCTGTCCATGTCTGTGGGCGGCGTGGCGCTGGCCAGCGTTATTGCCGAATACACGATGATGGCCATGGGATTGTGGGTGGCGCTGAGACAGTGCCGGCACACCGCCCCCCAGTGGGACTGGTTTAACTCAGCCGCCCGTAAAGTGCTGTTTAAGCTGAATGGCAATATGTTGCTGCGTAACCTGGCGCTACAGCTGTGCCTGGCTTTCCTGACCCTGCAGGGCGCCCGGCTTGGCGAGACACCGGCGGCGGTCAATGCAATCCTGATGCAATTTTTTGTGCTGATCGCACTGGGGCTGGATGGCATAGCCTATGCGGTGGAGGCGCTGGTGGGTGAAGCCGCCGGGGCAAAATCCCGCCGTGCGGTGCGTGAGGAAACCGTGCGCGGGCTGCTGTGGTCGTCGCTGTTTGCAGTGGCTTATGCAGTGGGCTTTCTGGTGGCAGGTGACAACATTATTGCACTGCTGAC
>JBPEWW010000254.1:0-2589 GCA_052032275.1 Alteromonas sp.
TAGTTTACCTAGCTTCAGCATTTTCTCTCTCCTGATTGTCGCTTATGTCGACAAGAGTGAAGCAGATGTCATGCCAAATTTTTCTTCGCTGGTCATGGCGCGCACAAAGAAAGCTGGCCGCGGCGCCTGCGCGTAAACCTGGTGTGGTCTTGCGCAGCGTCGGCGATGCCCAGGCGCCAGCTCCCGTCTTATCAGGGACTTACCCCCTGGCAGACGGGCGGCATGTTACCGATTAGCCACACTCTGGTCTTGTTCACAGTGTGCTGGCTGTGCGCTCATCAGCAGACAGTTATATCCTGTACCTGCGACCAGTAGGTTAAGTAATTTTTACTCGCTATGATGGAGATTCGCCAGTAGGGTAGCATGCTGGGTAGTACTCAAAGGCATGAATACAGAACAAGGTATGAAACAAACAATTTACCGCGATATTGCGGCCGTACTGGCAGTGGCCGCACTGGTCACATGGGGAATTTACTGGAACGAAGCCCGTAAAGACATTCTTTATCTGTGTGGCAACTTTATGCAAGGTGACACCCGTGAAGACGTGGTACGTCAGCTGAATACCAGTAATCTGGTGCAGCATCACACCGACGTTTTCGCCACTGGCAGCAAGCTGGTCGCCAGCAGCTACCTTCACCTGGGTGTGTTTACCTGCACCGTAGAATTTACGCGTCAGGGACGGGTGGTAGCGGCCACTGCAAACTGATTTGAAAGGGACAGCGGGGCGCTATGAAATACCTTACCATTCGCAGGCACAGACTCAGTTTCCAGTTTCGCATGCAAATTCACGACTACCACAAACAGCTAAGGTACGAGTCATTTGCGGAAATGGTAAACTGGCAGCTTGTCTGGCATGTGTGCCGGGAACACTGCCCGGTGCTGACGCTGCGTAAGCCGCTGCTGTCACCGCGCACCGCCTGGCACGTGTCTGGTAACATGCAGGATTACCTGATTAGGCAGAATCTGAACCCGTTTAACAGACACTATAATGTTGAAGGCGGGCCTTTTTGTGGCGCCCACATGCGCGGCAATGTGGCTGATCGAACTTTTGAAGTGGTAAAGGCCGGTGCCATACTGGCGACAGCAGCAAACCCCGCGCTGTGTCTGCCAGACAAATATCAGGTGGAAATTGCCGATGACTCTCCCGACACGGTGTTGTTTCTGTCGCTTATGATGATTGTCGCACACACCAATCGCCCTATAGGGCATAAGCGGTTACAGCCGGGCGAAAAAGACCTGCCATGGCCGGCGTTGTAACAAAGCCGCCCTTGCCTAACCATCGTGGTGCAACGTTTACACCCTTGCAACAGTGCATTCACCGCAATGCTAAGAGTCGTAAAGGGCTGCTTACCCTGCTGCACTGACCGCCACTTCTGAATCCCGCCCACACACTGCTATCTCCCGGCGGGCACCGTATAATACGGCCCTGATTCCTCAACACACTTTATTACCTATGCAAAAACACAATCACAGTGTCATAGAAGACATGTTTGCGTTGCTCTGCGCGGGCTTATTCGTAGCGTTTGGGGTTCATCTGTTTCAGTCGCAGGATTTAATGGTTGGTGGCGCCGCCGGTCTGGCGCTGTTAGGCACCCACGCATTCAACGCAGACTTTGGGGTGTTGTTTTTTATAATAAACCTGCCGTTTTACGCACTGGCCTGGACGCAAATCAGCAAGCGCTTTACGTTTAATACCTTTATTTCGGTCACTACCGTTTCGGTATTGAGTGAGCAGGTTCACCGGGTGGTGGATATCAGCCACATAAACCCGGTATTTGCGGCCGTATTCGGCGGGCTGCTTATCGGCATGGGCATGTTGATCATGTTCCGGCATTCCTCCAGCCTCGGCGGCGTAGGGATTCTGGCCTTCTACCTGCAAGCGCGGTTCAACATCCGTGCCGGCTCATTCCAGCTTGCGGTAGACAGCCTGATCCTGCTTACCGCCCTGGCTTACATTGCCCTGCCCCTGGTGATCATTTCTGTATTAGCGGCATTCTGTCTGAATATGGTGATATCCCTGAATCATCGCCCGGAGCGCTATTCTCCGCCACAGACCGCCCAGTCCAGTGGCCCGGCGTTGTCAGACACCATGCATCCGCAAAACAGCTAACCACTGACCGGCGCGGGTGGCTTGCAGAAAGCGCCCGCCCGGGCTGACTAATCCGGGTGATGGATCCGTTTTCCTGCCTGCCAGATATGCGTAAGCGCCAGACGTTCGTCCAGTGCCAGCACGTCGGCCACGGCACCGCGTTGCAGCGTCCCGCATTGGTGCTGTACACCCAGCATGGCAGCGGGTGTGGTGGTGGCCATGGCCACCGCTTCAGCAAGTGACATCCCACACAGCTGGACGGTATTGCGCACCGCCTCCATCATGGTCAAGCAAGACCCCGCCAGGGTGCCATCCGGGGTTGTCAGCCGGTTGCCCTCCCGCACAATGCGGGTATCGAAGAATGGCACTTCGGTCAGCTCGGTAGCCGCCAGCGCCATGGCGTCCGTCACCAGCATCATACGTTGCCAGCCTTTGGCACGAAACGCGGCACGACAGGCAATGGGATCGACGTGATACCCATCGACAATAATGCCGGCATA
>JBPEWW010000255.1:0-10526 GCA_052032275.1 Alteromonas sp.
AGAACTCCACCATTTTAATACGTGGGCTCAGGGCGGTGTCTGACTTCGAATACGAGTTT
Organism: Alteromonas sp.; assembly: GCA_052032275.1. Classification (GTDB taxonomy): domain Bacteria; phylum Pseudomonadota; class Gammaproteobacteria; order Enterobacterales; family Alteromonadaceae; genus Alteromonas. The sequence goes on from JBPEWW010000255.1 coordinate 60, forward strand.
CAGCTGGCGAACATGAACCGCCGTCTGAACCCCAAACTGGAAAGTGTGTTTTTAACCCCGGCAGAAGAAAACTCGTTTATTTCCTCCACCCTGGTCAAGGAAGTGGCCATGCACAAAGGCAACGTCAGTGGCTTTTGTCACCCGGTGGTGGAAAAAGCCCTAGTGGAGCGCGTCCAGGAAAAGCGCAACAGCCAGAAGAAGCCGTAACCTCAGCGCTGGCAGCCAGTACAAAAGAATGTATTGCGCTGTCCAATCACTTTGCTTTTAATGACTCCGCCACACCGTGAACAGGCGTTCCCGGCTTTACCATACACGTGCAGGTGCTGGGCGAAGTAGCCCGGCTTGCCGTCACTCTGGGCGAAGTCTTTGAGCGTGGTGCCCCCTTCCGTGATGGCTTTTTGCAGTACCGCCTTAATGGCGTCGGTAAGTGCCGCGTAGCGTGCACCGCTTACCCGCCCGGCTGCCCGGCGGGGATCGATACCGGCCAGAAACAGCGCTTCGTTCGCATAGATGTTGCCAACCCCAACCACCACCTCGTTATCCATGATAAACGACTTGACCGGCACCTTACGGCCCCGGGACAAGGTATACAGACGCTGTTCGTCAAACGCTGCGGTCAGTGGCTCGGGTCCCAGGCGCGTAAAGTGGGGCAGCTGCTCACCTTTGGGTTGCCATAAACAGGCCCCAAACCGGCGGGGATCGTTAAACCGCAGACACTTGCCCGAGTCCAGCACAATATCCACGTGGTCGTGTTTTACCACCGGGGTGGCGCAGTCAACCACCCGCAGCTTACCCGACATCCCCAGGTGCAACACGATATCGGCCTGCCCCACATCGATGAGCAGGTATTTAGCCCGGCGGGTGACATCGGCAATAGTACGCCCTTTGGCGTGGTGAACCTCGTCAGGCACCGGCCAGCGTAACCGTTTATCGCGTACGATAATGTCAGTGATGGTGTGGCCAATGAGCCAGGGGGAGATCCCCAGCCGGCTGACTTCGACCTCGGGTAATTCAGGCATAGTTACTCCACGTTGTTGCCATACCAGGGGATGAGCGTCGACAGGGATACCTGCGCCAGGCGATACCACTGGCCCTGATGTGCAACCAGGGTGTCGGCAGCAGTGGGATAAAACGCAAACACCAGCCCCTGGGTATTGCCAGCCAGCCACACCACCACAACGATGGGTGTCATCTGGCGGGTGCTGGCCTCGGCTGCCGGATAGGGTATCAGCTGACCCTGTTGCCAGGCGGCAAGCTGTTGCTGTGCCAGGCGCTGGGTATCACTGTCGAGGGGTACATCCGTCAGGTACCGCCATTGCTGCCCTGCCCGTTCCAGGCGCTGCTGATCCTGCTCCACTTTAAGCACATACGCCCCCTCAGGCAGCAAGGGCTGCGCTGTGCCCGCTTTCTCGGCGGGTAAAAAGCTGTCTATATTGAACAGCGCAATCATGATCAGCATGGCAAAAATTACCACGTTATTCATTGCGCGTTGTGACAAACGGGCCACTGTCGAGTCCATCCTGTTAGTTATGCTGTGGCTATCATATACCAGACAGCGGCGACAGGTGATCATAAACTGCCGCAACGCAGTGCTGGCCGTCCGGCCAGAGACGGGCCTGCCTTAAACGCAAAAAACCCGGCCTGAGCCGGGTTTTCGTGGAGACAAAAGCAAGTTGTTTTACTTGATTTTTGCCTCTTTGAACATAACGTGCTTACGCACTACGGGATCAAACTTTTTGATCTCCATTTTGCCAGGCATGTTACGCTTATTCTTATCTGTGGTGTAGAAGAAGCCAGTACCTGCAGACGAAACTAATTTAATTTTATCACGCATTGTAAGCTTCCTTAGATTTTCTCACCACGGGCACGCATGTCAGTCAGTACTGAATCGATACCCTTCTTGTCGATGATACGCATGCCTTTAGTAGACAGACGCAGTTTAACGAAACGGTTTTCACTCTCAACCCAGAAGCGGTGAGTTTGAAGGTTAGGCAAAAAGCGACGACGGGTCGCATTTCTTGCGTGCGAACGGTTATTACCAACCGTTGGACGCTTACCTGTTACTTGACATACTTTTGACATTGTATTTGTCTCCAGAACAACGATAACTGTCGCGTCAATCGATCCCACCGCTCAATCAGTCACTGGGCCAAATGACGTATTACTATAAATAAGAGGGCGCATTTTATACAGTAAAAGGCCCTCCGGTTCAATAAGAAAGTGAAAAAAGTCACGGTTTTCGACCAGAAAACGCACATTTTTGCCGTTTCCGGGCACTTACCTGATCCTGCTCACGCGGCCGCGATCCTATCATAGATCATTACGCGCGCCTCGTGAGAATGGCAGAAATGTGATACTTTTATGCCCGCAGCGTAACCCGTACGTGCAATGAGCCAGCAATTCGGCTTACGCTGCAAATAATAACAACCTTACAAGGTGACGTCGGCCATGTCCTTTACCGTGCAATTTGATACCCAGCATCTGTATTACCTTCCCCAGTACCTGCCAGTGGCAGAGGCACTCAGAGAACAGGGCGTTAGTTGCGAGTTCATCTTTTATAAAGAAGGTCAGCTGGACACCCTTAAAGACACCGCCATCGCCGACGCCGGGTTTTCGGCCCACTATCTGGACACGCCCAAGCAGTCGCTGTCGTTCTATCAAAAGAGCAAGGCGAACTGGATCATCTTTGGCAACAAGCCCGCCTTTTCAGACACAGACAAACCCAGTATTAGTGCGCAGCTGGCACTGATGCAACACGGAATCGGCCCTAAGTCATGTTACTACGATGTGTCAGAATTCCCGTTTGATGTCAGGTTTGTGGAAGGCAGTGAGCGCCTTGCCCGCCTGCAGCGGCGCTTCCCCGACCGCAAGTTTGCCGATACCGGCTATGCCAAGCTCGATCCGCTGTTCAGCAGCGAGTGCAAGCCTGCCGTGTCCGTTGACCAGTTCGGTCTGGATGCGGCCAAACCCACGCTCTTGTATGCGCCCACCTTTTTTCCGTCCAGCATCGAGCACCTATCGGCACGCTGGCCGGCCCAGCTGCGCGACTACAACATTATTGTAAAGCCCCACTTTTTTAGTCATACCAAGCCTAAGTATCAGGCCCACCGGGCGCTTTTTGCAGCATGGCAGCGCCACCCCAATGTGTATGTGACCGCCGTCGAGGAATATAACCTGCTGCCATTCATGCAAATTGCAGATATTATGTTGTCTGATGCCTCGTCTGCCATCTTTGAGTTTGCCGCGCTGAATAAGCCGGTGGTGTGGTGCGATTTTTACCGCACCCGCTGGAGCTACCAGGGGTTATTTTCGTTTCGGCTAAAGCGCCGGCTGGATCCGGATATCGCGCTGTTCCATAAACTGACCACCCGCGCCGCGGCGGCCAATAAAATTGGCCCGGCCCTGGCGCAGTGTCAGCAATTCTCCCAGGTGCAACAGGCTGCACGGGATAAGATGCTCAAAGAGATGGTTGGCCGCACTGACGGCAGGTGTGGCGAACGCATCGTTAATTATTTACTCTCACACCCTTTAGCAGGAGAACAGCTTGCGTAGGATTATTACCTTTGGCACCTTCGACGTGCTGCATATCGGTCACGTCCGCATATTAAATCGCGCCAGGGCGCATGGTGATCACCTTACGGTGGGGCTGTCTTCTGATGAACTGAATTTCAGTAAAAAGGGCCGCAACCCCATTTATCCTTTCGACAGCCGCAAAGAGTTAGTGTCCTCACTGCGCTTTGTCGATCATGTCTTTAAGGAAGAGTCACTGGAGAAAAAACGCCAATACATTCTTCAGCACAATGCCGATGCCCTGGTGATGGGCAATGACTGGGAAGGTAAATTCGATGAGTTTCGTGATATCTGTGAAGTAATTTATTTGCCCCGCACGCCGTCCATCTCCACCACTGAAATCATAGAAGTCATCAAAGAGCAGCCGTAGATGCGTTTCGTACTTTATCTTTCTCAAAATTACTCATTCGAAATTCTGCGGCCACTGGCACAAGTGATGCTGGAAGATGGCCATGAAGTCCGCTGGTTTGCCGAGGGCGAGGCGGTTAACCGCGCGCTGTTCAACGCCGACGAAGTGCGCGTGAACACGGTACAGGCGCTGATTGATTTTCAGCCCGATGCAGTTTTTCTGCCAGGCAACGTGGTGCCTGCTTTTATCCCTGGCCTGAAGGTGCAACTCTTTCATGGCTTTGAGTGGAAGAAAAAAGGCCACTTTCGCATTCGCGGCTGTTTCGATCTCTACTGCACCCAGGGGCCTTTTTTCACTCGCAAGTTTGAAGAATTACGGGCCGAACATCCGCATTTTACGGTGAAAGAAACCGGCTGGCCCAAACTGGATCCGCTGTTCGCCGGGCTTAACGCCACATCCGATAATGCCGTGCCGCATATTCTCTTTGCGCCCACATTTTCGCCAAAGCTCACCAGCGCACCTGCCCTGCTCGATACCATTGTGGCGCTAAGTCACAGTGAGCCCTGGGTGTGGAAAATTAAGTTTCATCCTAAAATGGATCCCGAAACTATCGCGGCCTACCGTGCGGCGGCGCATGGCAAGCTGGAAATTATCGACAGCCAGAGCATTTTGCCGCTGTTGCAGCAATGTGACGTGATGGTCTCAGACACCTCCTCCGCCATCACCGAATTTTTGCTGACCACCAAGCCGGTGGTCACCTTCAATAATGCGGTGCCGGAAGAGGTGTTTATTAATATTACCGAGGCCAGTGAGTTGCGTGATGCGCTCACCAAGGCGCTGGCGCCCTCCGCCGAGCACATACAGCGGATTGAGCACTATGCCGGACAGATGCACCCTTATCAGGACGGCGGATCGGCCCGCCGTGTGCTGGAATGCACCCTGGCCGAGCTTGAAAAGTTTCCCAACCCTGACAATGTGGCCAAGCCGGCCAATGTGTTCCGCAATTTAAAACTGCGCAAGAAACTGGGCTACTGGGCGCGCTAAGCATGCCCGGCGCCGGGCTCGCCTGATGACTTAATCGTAAAAAGGCGACCGCGGCTCAGTATATTCAATCAACCGCACCGGGCGACGCAGCAGTTGCCCGCCATCACGGGAAATGGGCACCCAGGGGAACATTCCCCGGCCTTTGGCCGGACGCAGCACAAACAAATCCAGCGGGATGGACAGGTAAAAGCCTTTGGTAAAGCTGCCTTCGCCGTAATCTTCAGACGACACATCGGTAAAGGCGGCGTAGGCCCCCACCACAATGCCACTGTCAAAGCGTTTAGCGAAATCCACATTGACCCCTTTGTCACCGGCCAGGAAGCGCCCGGCGCTGAAGGTGAGCTGGGTATCAGGCAACATCTGTGGCTGCCAGTATACGCTGGCATGGCCGGTGACCGTGTCATAATCCAGAAACGAGAACTGATCGTCGTAATCCCGCTGCTTCACATAATTAATGTCCACACCATAGGCAATGTTGCTGTCGACCTCGCGATACAGCAGTTCCCCGCCAATGCCCCCAAACATGCGCTCAAGGAAGCCACCGTAGACCTGCCCGAACAGGTTATCCGAGAGCTGATCCTTGTATTGCAGGAACGCGGTGTCGACGCTAAAGCGGTTATTCGACACATATTCACGTACCCGGGTTCTCACCCGTGGCAGCGGTGTGTCTTCGTTATCCACCTTGAAGTTAAACTTATCGAAGTTGTCGAACACGGTGGCACTCAGACCGCCGATGGCGGCCCAGTTCTCGTTAAAGGCGTACCCGGCGCTGAAGATCAGACCGGTCTGATACAGGTAGAAGTCTTCCGGGCTGCCAAACGTCTGGGTCCAGAAGAAGTCGGTAGAATGAAAGAAGCCGGACGTGGCGGCGGGCTCATAATCCTCGCGTAACTCAGGTGCCGGGTTTTGCCGTTGCCAGGTCTCAGTGATGTCGGCATCCAGTGATTCGTATCGGGCCGCGGCAATAAATGCCTCAGCGTCGATCATCGTATCCACCATGGGAATATTGCTGTTGTGCTCCACCAGGTGGTAGGTTTTTACGGAGTCCGGCAGCTCGGATGCGATTACCCGCCCGGTGCGCTCAGTGGCTTCGGCCTGGTCGCGGTAGGCCGTTTGGCGGCCATAAAACACCGCCTTGTCTTCCTGAATATCCACATCGGACAGAATAAAGGCCGCTTCCCGGGACAAGTCGGTGTACAGCCGGTAGCGGTTAATGTCTTCAATAGACTCCGGCGGGGTACGGGTCATGAGCTCACGGGGGGGCTCATCAATTTTCACCTGCTCAAAGGTGTGCATATTAAACTGATAGGTGACCCCAAACCCCACCGTGTTGCCGCGCTGATAATTCAGACTGAAATCAAAGTTATTCCACTTGTACACGGCGCCCACATTGAGCCGGGTGTCCTGTTCCAGCTCACCGGCCCGGTCAAACTCGTAGGTATTGCCCTCATACTCCAGTTTCAGGCGCAATGGTTCCCAGGGGGTCTGATATTCCACGCCACCGTATAAGGCCATCTTCCCTTTGAAGAACTGATTGTAATCGACCTTGCCGCCCAGCCCGGAGTAGCCGACCGGCCGCTCACAGAAGCTGTCTTTCAGCTCACAGAATGGGTTGGTGATATCGTCAGCCGAGCCCATGTAACCCCAGCCTACACCGAGGTGAAAGTCGAACGGGCCTACTGCTTTACTGGCCGTCACATATTCACTCTCGAAAAAGCCGGTGCCACCAAAGTCACGAAAGCCCACGGAAATATCGGGCAGATAATAGCTTTCTTCCCACACCCGGAATTTCACATCCAGGCCTTTATCCTTGAGGGTTTGATCGCCACTGAATGACTCCACCTGGCTATACAGCTGGGTACGGACATCGGTGTATCTGGCGGTCGCTTCCATCCACTCAAACAGCTGCAGACTGACCGACCAGAAGCGGTATTCGTGGTTGTCAGTGTAATTAATGGCTAAATCTCCCGCCGGCCGCATTCTCGCGGTGGGCGTCTGAATGAGTCCGGTACCGCCCTGCACCATCTGGGAAGGTTGCACATTGCGGGTTTGCTGTGCCTGGGCAGGGACATGCAGCAGCGTTGCAGCTACAGCCAGCGACACGGCACTTTTGGTATAAGGTAAGCGATACAACATCAGGGCAATACTCGGTGCACAGCAAGCTGCGCTATTTTTTTATTCAGGGAAGTGATGGCCGGCGTCCACACCGACGAAGCAAGCGGCACAATAAGCTGGCTGCCCGGCGCTAACTGCGCATAAGAGGCGTTCCAGTAGGCGATACCCACCTTGGTCACCTTGCCGGCTGGGGTCACCACGTACACAAAGTCACGCTCTGCGCCGTCCAGGGTGCGGATCCGCGCCAGGTAGTCGGGAATACGGGTATTGGCAGCATGGGCATAACTGCCGGGACGCGCCACCGCCCCTATCAGGTGCACCTCATCCGGGCGTGCAGTCAGCCGCACAAGGTAGTTGCCGTCAGTAAACCGGGGGTTGTGATCGGCAAACAGCCTGGCTTCATTGTAGTTTACCGCCACGTCAATCCGGTCCGCAACTGACCAGGCGGCAACCTGTTCAGCCACCGTGGTAAGCACTGCATGCGCCGCATCCTGTTCCGACGTGTCGGTCAGCATCGCCCGGATATCACTCAGGATCTCGCTACGCAACAGCTCGGCCTGATTGTCGTTGAGGTTGTACACGGCGCTGGCAGGCCAGTACCAGTCTGCGGCATTGGCGACAGGCTGTAATACGTTTGCCATTCTCACTGGCCCCGGGTAGCTGAACTGTAACTGATTAATCTGAATCTCTACACTGGCACGGGCACTCATGCCAGCCACCAGCAGTAACACACTCAATAGGGTTTTCATTGTGCCGCCTCCATTTGGCGAACGGCCCGGCTAAGATAGGTCATGTGATACCAGTCGCCCTGTGGAGAAAACTTTTGCCGGCTGGCGAGCAGGGTTTTGGTGGTGCTGTCCAGCCAGTACTGGTTTTGCCAGCTCCGCGCCGGTTCCAGGAAGGGGGTGGTGCTTGCCACAGTTACCTGTTCCGTCACCAGCAGGGTGTTGAATGAAGTGTCCAGAATGTCTAGTTCCGTCTCACCGGCAAACGCCCAGTGAGAGGTTACCGGAATACCGTATCCCGTTCCTGCCAGATCGATTTTGCGCTGCCACTCATAAGCCAGTTTACCCTGCCCCGCGAGCGGGTTTCCGCCACGATTCGAGGTATGCAGCAGGTCGCGGGTTAACCCTTCAGTAGCGACCATAACGCCATGATGCAGGGTAAACACCACATCGTCACCGGACTTCCATTTGTACAGGTCGTTCTCAATGAAGGCCAGCGCCATCACCGCCACAGCCCGTTCGCCGCTCTTAACCTGCAACAAATCGCCCTGACTTTGTTTAATCTGGGCCACGCTTAGCTGGGTATCTCTGTTTTCGAAGGCCAGCTGCAGCGTATCCAGGTACGTTTTATTCGTACTGGAGCAGGCGGCTAGCAGCAAAACACCAAGTGAGGGAAGTACAACTTTAATGAAACTATTCATGTGATAACAACTACGGGTACGGGCAAACCATCCACAAACAGGATTGTCGTTTTTATAAAGCAAATAAAAAAGCCGCTCGAGGCGGCTTTTTTCGTATCTTACAGCCCCTTACTGAGGTGCGTAAGTAAACGTCACTGGTACCGTAATCGGTACAGTAATAGTTTGTGTACCAGATACCGTTACTGTGTTAGTAACTGTAGTGGTTGTACCCACACACACACCGTCTACCAGCGGATCGTCACCTTCACAGCTAGGTGGTGGCGGCGGAGGCGGCGGAGGTGGAGCAAGCTTTGCGTCGCCACGGTTGTTAGCAACAATAGCAAGTGTTGTTCCCGCTACTACTGCACCGGTAGCCAGCAGCCCTGTATTAACGCCACCAAATGTTGCGCCGTTAGGATTGGCATTGTCTGATTGAGCATTTACACCAGCAGTCAACGCCGCCGTTGCAAACAGTGCAATGATTGACTTCTTCATAACAGTCCTTTTGAAAAAAAACCCACTAATGCACCAGTTTATAGTAGTTTTCTGACATTGACTACTATCTGATCGGTGAATTACATTAAATTCCTTACGCGTCGCAATAGGCGGACTTACATCAGCCCCCGTTGCGCCAGCGACACACACAGCGTATCACCCACTACAATATGATCAAGTACCTCTACATCGATTAAGGCCATGGCGCTGCGAATATCCCGGGTGAGAGCCACATCCGCCTCGCTGGGATCGGCAATGCCGGAGGGATGGTTATGCACCAGGATCAGCGCCGCCGCGTTGGCCCGGATGACCTCACGTACTACCTCCCGCGGGTACACAGCAGCACTGTTTACGGTGCCGGTAAACAGGATCTTAAACTCAATAAGCTGGTGCTGGCTGTCTAACAGCAACACCCCGAACCGTTCCTGCGGGCAGTTGCGCAGACTGGCCCGCAAAAACGCACTGACGTCGTCGGCGCAATGAAACACATTGTCTTTTGCCAGCGGCTCGGCCAACTGGCGCCGAAATATTTCCCGGGCGGCCTGAAACTGTACGTACCTGACAGCGCCCATGCCGGCAACCTGCATAAAATCAGATTTACCCGCTTCGGCAATCCCCCGCAGGGAGCCAAAGCGCGTCAACAGAGCGCAGGCCATAGTATAGGCACATTTACGTCCCTGCCCGCTGCTTAAGAAGGCAGCCAGCAGTTCGGCGTCAGACAGCATCACGCTGCCCTGTCTTAACAGTTTCTCACGGGGGCGGTCGGCAACGGGGCGCAGGGAAATGGATGTCATGGTGTTAGGTCAGTTTACTGGGAGGCGTTATTTATAACGCGGGACCCGGCACAGTGCGACTGTACCCTGGTTGGGTTCAGCCACAACTCCCTACCCTCTTTTGCGCAGTCGTGGTAGGCTGTTTTGCATAAAAACAGTCTTTATAGCAGCTATGTTGTTATCCAATAAAAACGTGTTACTGGGTGTGACCGGCGGGATTGCCGCCTATAAGGCACCGGATCTGGTGCGCAAGCTCACCGCAGCAGGCGCCACTGTGCGGGTGGTGCTGAGCCAGTCTGCCACCGAGTTTGTCAGTCCAATGGCACTGCAGGCGGTGTCCGGCAACCCCGTCCACCAGCACCTGCTCGACGCTGACGCCGAAGCCGCCATGGGCCATATCGAACTGGCCAAATGGGCAGACATTTTACTCGTTGCCCCGGCCACTGCCAATATGATGGCGAAACTGGCCACCGGCATTGCCGACGACTTACTCACCACACTGTACCTGGCCACCACCGCCGAGCGCTATCTGGCCCCGGCCATGAATCAACAAATGTGGCAGGCGGCCGCCACGCTGCGCAACCTGCAGACACTACAACAGGATGGCGTCATAATACTGGGCCCGGACAGCGGTGAACAAGCCTGCGGTGATGTGGGACCCGGGCGAATGCTGGAGCCGCTGGAGATAGTCAGCCGCCTGCAGGATGACAGCAGCC
>JBPEWW010000256.1:0-2036 GCA_052032275.1 Alteromonas sp.
GCATTGAAACCGTCACGGTAGAAGAGGTGAATGCCCGCCATATCCTGATTAAGCCGTCGATTATTCTGAGTGAAGAAAAAGCCCGTCAGCAACTGGTTAAGTTTAAACAACAACTGATGAACGATGAGGCAGATTTCGCCGAACTGGCCAAAGAGCATTCTGCGGATCCGGGCTCAGCCCTGCGCGGGGGTGAACTGGGCTGGGCAGACCCCACCCAGTATGTACCCGCGTTCCGCGACGCGCTGGCGGCACTTGAGCCCGGTGAATTTAGTGATCCGGTCCGCTCTACGCACGGCTGGCACCTGATCCAGCTAAACGACCGTCGGATTGACGATGCTACCGAGCGTCGCAAAGAAGACAAAGCACACCAGCTTATCTTCAACCGTAAATTTGCGGAGGAAACCGAAGCCTGGCTACGTGAAATGCGCGATGCGGCTTACATAGAAGTGCTGGACTCTTGAGGGGTAACCACACCACTATGACAGCCATTACCTTAGCCATCACCCCTGGCGAGCCGGCCGGCATTGGCCCGGATCTCACGATTGCCCTGATTCAGCAGCAGTGGGATGCCCGCCTGGTGGTGTTCGCAGATGCGGACATGATGCAGGCGCGGGCCGCCCAGTTAGGCTTACCGCTGACCCTGGTGCCTTTCACTCCGGACAGTGATGCGGTGCTTCCGCCGGGCAGCGTGTATATCCATCAGGTTGATATCGCCAAACCTGTGGTGCCCGGCGAACTGGACAGCGACAACGGCAGTTATGTGGTGGAAACCTTAAGGCAGGCCTGTCAGGCGAATATGGATGGCACGTTTGACGCGGTCGTTACCGGGCCGGTGCATAAAGGCATCATTAATAAGTCCGGCGTCTCTTTTAGCGGCCATACCGAGTTTTTCGCGCACCAGTCGAATACCATGGATGTGGTCATGCTGTTGTCCACTGAAGGCCTGAATGTGGCGCTGGCGACCACCCACATTCCGCTGGAATATGTGGCCAAGGCCATCACCCGCGAACGCCTGCACAAGGTGATCAGGATCATCCATACCGACCTCAAGCTGAAATTCGGTATCGAGCAGCCACAGATTTACGTGTGTGGGCTCAACCCCCATGCCGGTGAAGACGGACATATCGGCACCGAAGAGATCCGCACAATCCAGCCGGCGCTGGACGAACTGCGCGCGGAAGGCATCGCATTGACCGGCCCGTTGCCGGCAGACACGATTTTCCAGCCGAAATATCTGGCGGAAGCCGATGTGGTGTTAGCAATGTATCACGACCAGGGATTACCGGTACTTAAATATAAAGGCTTTGGGGCGGCGGTTAATATCACTCTGGGTCTGCCGTTCGTCAGAACGTCGGTCGATCATGGCACGGCACTGGAATTAGCCGGCACCGGCAATGCTGACCCAGGCAGTTTTAAAAAAGCAATTCAAAAAGCCATTGAACTGGCAAGTCATCAACAATGAGTAAAACACATTTAGGGCATACCGCCCGCAAGCGCTTCGGTCAGAACTTTCTGCACGACGACTACGTGATAGACAAAATTGTCGCGGCCATCAACCCGCAAAACGGTGAAAACCTTGTTGAGATCGGGCCCGGACTGGGCGCTATCACCGATCCTGTCTGCGAGCGCGTTGACAAACTTACGGTGGTGGAACTGGATCGCGATTTGGCCAAACGCCTGCGTCATCATCCATTTCACGGTGACAAACTCACCATTATTGAGCAGGACGCGCTCACGCTGGATTTTTCCAGCGTCCTGGCCAATGCACCGTATGCCGACCAGCCATTGCGCGTGTTTGGCAATCTGCCCTACAACATCTCCACGCCGCTGATGTTCCATCTCTTTGATTTCACCACCGACATCAAAGACATGCACTTTATGCTGCAAAAAGAGGTAGTCACGCGGCTGGCCGCGGGGCCAGGCTCCAAAAATTACGGTCGCTTGTCCGTCATGGCCCAGTACTACTGTCAGGTGGTGCCGGTACTGAACGTGCCGCCCGGGGCGTTCAAGCCACCACCGAAAGTGGACTCCGCGGT
>JBPEWW010000257.1:0-5093 GCA_052032275.1 Alteromonas sp.
AGCGCCGTACCAGTGTGAATTTAAAGGCCTGTATCGCCGCCGCCAGGTCCCGGGTGGTTTTCATCAATACCGGCTTCCTGGACCGGACTGGGGACGAAATCCATACCTCCATGCTGGCCGGTCCTTTTGCCGACAAAGCCAGTTTGAAAGAGCGTCCGTGGATCTCGGCATATGAGAAAGCCAACGTGGCTACCGGACTGGCCTGCGGACTGGCCGGCAAGGCCCAGATAGGCAAGGGGATGTGGCCAGTGCCAGATCAAATGGCCGCCATGATGAAAGCCAAACTCGGCCACCCTGAGTCGGGGGCCACCACCGCCTGGGTACCCTCACCGACGGCAGCGACGTTACACGCCCTCCACTACCATCAAGTCAACGTTAGCGAGCGCCAGCAGCAGCTGGACCCAGACTACAATGGGTTGTCAGATATTTTAACAGTCCCGCTGCTGGGAACGGATGAGGCGTTGAGTGAGGCCCGTGTTCAGCAGGAAGTAGATAACAATGTCCAGGGGATCCTGGGCTATGTGGTGCGCTGGGTACACCAGGGCATAGGCTGCTCGAAAGTTCCCGACATTCATAATGTCGGTCTGATGGAAGATCGCGCCACGCTGCGGATTTCGTCCCAGCATCTGGCGAACTGGCTACACCACGGTGTTATTACGAAAGCGCAGGTAGAAGCCTCGTTATTACGCATGGCCAGTTTGGTGGATGAGCAAAATGCTGACGACCCCCACTACATCCCCATGACACCCGATGCCCAGGATTCTATCGGGTTTAAAGCGGCCCATGACCTGATATTTCTCGGTAAGCAGCAGCCCAGTGGCTATACTGAGCCACTGCTGCACGCGCGCCGCCGTGAAATGAAAGCCAGCCTGGCCGGTAAAGCCTAAACCTGCCTGAAGTACCCGGGCCCCCGGGTACTTATCTATCGCGTCACCTCACTGCCCTGCCTGCCCCTTTCGCTGGTTTTTTCTCAGTATTTATTATTTCACCTGTCACTTCGCCACTTAGCTGAAAATTCACTATGCTCAGTGAAGGTAATTAACACAGACACGCCATGAGCTTATCTACGCCACTACCCAGTCACATCGTGCCAATTTTCTCCGGCGGGGGCACCCGGTTACCGGCTCACCTGGGGATCCTGCAGGCTCTGAATGAAATGAACATCAGATTTAACACCCTGGTGGGGGTGTCTGGCGGTTCGGTTATCACTGCACTTTATAGCAAGGGGTACGGGATTGACGATATGCTCAAACTGGCGTTGTCCACAGACTTCAAACAATTCACCGCGTTTTCATTATGGCGGCTGGTGCGCGAAGGTGGGCTGTCTTCCGGTGATCATTTCGAGCAGTGGATGGACAATTTATTGGAAGGCGTGACCTTTGAAAACTTGCCCTTTGCACTCAACATTCTGGCGACCGATGTCAATGGCGGTGGCCCGGTGTTGTTTAACAAAGCCCGCACGCCCACAGTCAGGGTGTCGCAGGCAGTACGCTTCTCCATGTCCATCCCGCTGATATTTTCGTTCAAGGAGTTTGACAACCAGTTGCTGGTAGACGGTGCAATTTTGTCGGAAGATGCGTTGTTCGAAGACTGGCAGCATGACGGTACACCCTCTGTATGCTTCAGACTGAAAAGCAACGCCAGACGCAGGCCACTGTCGCCGCGCCGTGGCTTTGTGCTGCCACAGTATATCTCGCTGCTTATTCAGACTTTTATGACGGCGGTGTCACGGGAATATGTGCATGCGCAGTACTGGCACAATACCCTGGTGGTCAATACCGGCGACATCTCAGCAGTGGACTTTTCAATGAGCGAGGCCACTAAGCGCAGGCTGTTTGATGTGGGCTATCAAACCACCCTGCGATTCTTACCGGCCAAGCTCGCCCGGTGTATCAAGCTAAAACGGCCAGAGTCATACCTTGTAGAATGACCGGTACCAGTTAACAAATTCCCCTATGCCCTGCTTGATGGGGGTGGCAGGGCGATAGCCGGTATCGCGGACCAAATCCTCAACATTGGCATAGGTGTCAGGCACGTCACCCGGTTGCATAGGCAGCAGGTTTTTATTGGCTTCCACACCCAGCGCCTGCTCCAGCGTTTCAATGAATTCCAACAAATGCACCGGGGTCTGGGCGCCGATATTATAGACTTTCCACGGCGCCTTACTGCTTGCCGGATCAGGGGTTTTGCCACTCCACTGCACATTAGGCTGTGCGATTCGATCCAGTGATCGTACGACCCCCTCGACAATGTCATCAATGTATGTGAAGTCGCGATGGTGGTTACCATAGTTATACACATCAATGGTCTCACCGGCCAGAATAGCCCGGGTGAACTTGAATAACGCCATATCCGGCCTGCCCCATGGCCCGTACACGGTGAAAAACCGCAGCCCGGTAGTAGGCAGGTTATATAAGTGACTGTACGTATGAGCCATCAGTTCATTGGCCTTTTTTGAGGCGGCGTACAAGCTGACCGGATGATCCACATTATGCTGCTCTGAGAAAGGCATAGTTTCATTCGCGCCATACACTGAGCTGGAAGACGCATAGACCAGGTGAGCAATGTTATGGTGGCGGCAACCTTCAAGAATATTCATAAACCCGACCAGGTTGGCATCAACATAGGCATGGGGGTTTTCGATGGAATAGCGCACACCGGCCTGGGCGGCCAGATGTACGACCCGTTCAAATTGTTCTTCTTCGAACAACCTGGCCATGGCGTCGCGATCTTCCACGCCCATCTTAATGAAAGAAAACCGCTCTGCATGCTGACTTTCCTGTAACGTTTGCAAGCGAGCCTGTTTTAATTTCACATCGTAATAGTCATTGATATTATCAATTCCCACCACGGTATCACCGCGATCGAGCAAATAACGAGAGACGGCCGCACCAATAAAGCCAGCCGCGCCGGTAACAAGAATTTTCATGAGTGATTATGCCTGGTTGTTGTTATTGTCTATGCTAACATCGGATGCAATTTTGATGCGAATTTTTACCTATCATAGGTTTATCATGACATTACAGGCTGCTATTGAACAGGTTCTATCCTCTCGCTCCAGCTATTCTGAAGATGCCTCTGACATTGCGCGCTTCGCACGCTCCCCTGAAGGCTTTACCCGTAATATCCGTGGCACGGTGTCGATAGGCGCGGCCGAGGATATTCAGGCCATGCTGAAACTGGCAAATGCCCCGGATATCCTGACCACCAGCCCGTTTGCGGTTTTTCCGGTAAGTACAGGTAATAACTGGGGTTATGGCACAGGGCTGCCGGAAACCGACGACAGAGACGCCATCATACTGGATTTGTCGGCGCTGAACGAGGTGACCTACTTCGATGAGGACGACGGTATTTGCTCACTGCAACCGGGCGTTACCCAGCAACACCTGTATGAGTTTTTGCAAAGTAAGGGGTCTGATTTTATGGTCCCGGTCACCGGCGCCGGCCCCTCCTGCAGCATTCTGGCCAACGCCCTGGAGCGGGGCTATGGCATCACGCCAGGTACCGACCATTTTGCTACCGTCACCTGCATTAAAGGCTACCTGCCTTCCGGCGAGTTTTATGAGTCCAGTCTGGCCGCCATGGACCAGACTCACGACCAGCTGGTCGACAAGGCGTTCAAATGGAAACACGGTCCATATCTGGATGGTTTGTTTACCCAGTCTGGCAACATGGTGGTAACCGAAATTACTCTGGTGCTTGAGAAACCCAAAGACGGATTCGACTCTTTTTATATGCGCTTTTATAAGCCTGACAGCTTCGCCGATGCTTATTCAACAGTAAAAAGTATTTTCCAGTCGCTGGGTGCCGTAGTGGGTTCCATCAACCTCATGGACCGGCGCCGGGTAGCCGCTATGGTCTCTGAGAATCCTCAGGGGCCCGGCGCGCACCTGAATATGACCGATGAGCAACTCGACGACATCACCAGGCGTCACCAGGTGCCGCACTGGACCGTGGTAGGCACAATCTATGCGCCCAAGGGGGTGTCACGGGCCGCCCGTAAGGAAATTATCGCCATTGCTGCCAAGCGGGCCGATGAAGTGCTGTTTTCCAGCGGGTTGAAAATTAAATTTGGTCAGTGGCTGGTCAGGCACTTTTCGTTTTCTTTCCTGCAGCCTGTCAGAGAGCAGCTGGAAAAGCTGGAAATGGGCATGCAGATCATGAAAGGGATCCCTAACCAGGTCGCCTTGCCTCTGGCGTACTGGCGTAATCCCCGGGTAAGGCCAGACGGTGAGCGCGCGTTAAACCCCGCCCAGGATGGCTGTGGTATTTTGTGGTACGCGCCCCTGGTCCCTGCAAAAGTGCCGCATATGGAGCAATTCATCGCGATGGTCCGGCGCATCTGTGCGACCTATAATATCGAGCCCATGGTCACTTTCACCAACTTTTCGGCGCATTGTACCGACAGTACCATTCCCATTGTCTTTGACAGGGAAAACCCAGCCGCGGTAGCCGATGCCCAGGCGTGCCTGAAGGCTTTGTTTGAAGAAGGGCTCAAGCATGGCTTTGTCCCCTACCGCATGAACATTGAGCAACAGCGGCAGGTCGACAGGACGGCGCCCTTCTGGAAAGCAGCTAAGCAGGTGAATGCCAGTCTGGACAGCAATAATATCCTTAGTCCGGGTCGGTATGACCGCTAGCGGCGGGGGTCTCCATCACGGTACTTAACAATTGTTGGATGTGAACTGAAGGAATAGCATAGGAGATGCCCGAAGGCGCAGTCAGCGCCGACTCCTTGCCTTCTGAAATATACACTTTATTTACGATGCCGATGACCTCCCCGCTTTCAGGCAGGTACAGCGGGCTGCCCGAATTGCCTGGAAAAGCCGTCGCATCCAGCTGATACACAGTCGCGGGGTTAGTCAGCCGCGACAGGTTGCGGGCACTTTGGATAGTCACCCGGTCGGCCGGTAATACGTCTGGCGTCAGTGCCGACACATAGCCATGGTGGGTGGCGGGGTATACTCCCAGTACACCACTGATGGGAAAGCCGGTGAAAGCGACGGTTGTCCCGGGAGGGTGAAGCGCGGTTGCGTTAAGTGTTACAGGGGGCAACGCCCCTTTAATTTTAAGTATCGCCAGATCATACCGGG
>JBPEWW010000258.1:0-7986 GCA_052032275.1 Alteromonas sp.
GCAACCCTAATAGCACCAACCGGTTACCTCGTTATATCGTTACGATTTGGCCCGGACGACCCGAATAGACCGATGTTTCCAGTGAGTGTGAAAGAAGTCAAAGTCCTTGCAGATGAGTGTAATTTAGAACTAAAACTTTGTAGCAACGGCGGGATAGAAGACAGCTTAGGGCGTCAAAATGTTACGTGGAAGACGGTGCTGCTGACCGCCAAGGCTTCATTATGAATGTAAAGCAGCACCTGATAACAGGGCGGGATAAAAACTATTTAATTCATCAACTTCGTCAGGCTCTTACCACTGCTACCCATATCGAAATTGCAGTATCGTTTATTCGTAATTCGGGCCTCAACTTGTTGTTTGATGACATTGAACAGGCACTAACCTCTGAACGTCGAAACGTCCAGCTTTGCTTACTGACCAGTGATTATATGAATATCACAGAACCCCAAGCGTTAAAGCGGCTGATGCTGCTTAAAGAGCGAGGCGCAGATATTTGTGTGTATGAAAGTCAACAAGCGACGAGCTTTCACTTAAAAACCTATATTTTTATAAGGGAGGAGCACAACGCGCTGCGCTCTGCATCGGCTTTTATAGGTTCAAGCAACATCAGTAAAACTGCATTAACCGACGGTATTGAGTGGAACTACCGCATTGATCATCCTGATAACTTAGATGCTGCCTCCATGACAAAATTAAGTCATGTGCGGGAAGAATTTCAGCATTTGCGGAGTAACCCTCACGTTGTCGCGCTAACCTATGACTGGATAGCGGCCTATGAATTGCGCTATGAAAAAGCTCGCGCTCAGTCCTTGCAACCGTCGGCCGCTGATCTTCCGGATGAAACTGAGTACCACCCGCCTTCACCGACCGACCACCAGCAAGAAGCGCTCACCGCATTGGTCGCCACACGTGAAGAAGGCCACCATCGTGGTCTGGTGGTGCTGGCCACCGGTATGGGAAAAACTTTCCTCGCTGCGTTTGATGCAGCCCAGTGCCAGGCACGTAAAGTGTTGTTTGTCGCCCATCGTGAAGAAATTTTATTGCAGGCTGAAAGTAGCTTTTTGGCGGTGATGCCTAATAAAAAAGTCGGTCGCTACACGGGTCAACAGAAGGATGCCGAATACGACATGCTATTCGGCTCGGTGCAGACCCTTGGTCGCCAAGCGCACTTAGCTACTTTTGCGCCTGACACGTTCGACTACATTGTGATCGATGAATTTCATCATGCTGCCGCGGGTAGCTATCAACAGCTTCTGAATCATTTCGAGCCTTCTTTTTTACTGGGATTGACCGCCACACCACAGCGCACGGATGGCTCAGATATTCTGGCGTTATGCCAGCACAACTTAGTGTATCAAAAGAACTTGTTTGAGGGGGTCACTGCCAATGTACTCTGCCCATTTAGCTATTTCGGCATTTTTGATGAAAGCGTGGACTACGAGCATATTCCGTGGCGCAGCGGGCGCTTTGATCCTGAAAAACTGTCTACAAAATTAGCTACCGAAGCACGCGCAAAGCACACATTGAAAGAATGGCAGGACAAGGCACAGTCATGCACGCTGGCATTTTGTGTGTCGCAAAAACATGCCGATTTCATGGCCGCTTTTTTTAATAGCAAAGGGATTGCCGCGGCAAGCGTCCATGCAGATTCCGCGTTATCTCGTTCAGAGGCTTTAGAACAGCTCGCCCTTGGTGACATCAAGATATTATTTTCGGTTGACTTGTTTAACGAAGGCGTGGATGCACCGCACATTGATACCGTGCTGCTATTACGCCCTACCGAATCCAAAATATTGTTTTTGCAACAGCTGGGGCGTGGTCTGCGTAAACATGCTGAAAAATCCCGCTTAGTGGTACTGGACTTTGTCGGTAATCACCATAGCTTTTTAAATCGTCCGGAACTACTGCTGGCTAGTCTAACTTCGGGTACTCCTACCCGTGCCAAGCTCATACAAATGATCGAACAGGCCGACAAGTTGCTCCCTGATGGCTGTTACATTAATTTCGATTTGGCATTTATCGACTTTCTAAAAAGCCTGGCAAACGATGTGCTGCCCCAACAGTATCAAAACCTCAAAGCCACCCTAGGCCGCCGACCGACCTACACGGAGTTTTGGCAAAACGGCAATAGCGAAGCAACGCTGCGTAAGCATTACGGCTCATGGTGGCAATTTGTTGATGAGATGGGCGACCTACAGCCGGAAGAGTTAGCCGTGTTAGAAACCCACCTACAATGGTTTAAAGATTTAGCCATTACCAAAACCGTCAAGTCGTATAAGTTGGTTTTGTTAGACACGCTGTTGGCGCAGAACGGCGTAGACACGCCAGTATCACTGGCTGAGCTTAGTGATTGGGCAAAGCATTGGTATACCACGCATCCAGAGTGGCAGGCCGATTTACCCGCATCAAAGCAGCCGCTACAAAATGTGAGTGCCAATGTCTGGCAAACCCATTGGCGCAGCAACCCTGTGCACTTCTGGTGTACCGCAGAACGTGGCTCCCAGCGTACCTGGTTTTCATTAAACGAGACGCAATTTTCGTTTACCCAGCCGGTTGATGCCGAATACCGCCAGACACTGGTTAATATGACCCGCGAGATCAACGAACAACGCCTGCGCTATTATAAGCAACGCAATTTACCCGTTGCGGATAACACCGTGGTGCCTTTTGCCAAGCCGGTGATTGATGATGCGACGTTACCGTTTTTCCCCGACATTAAAATAGCCTGCGGCCATTTTAAAAGCGGCAGTGCTGAGACCTCTGAGCAAGTATTGATGCCACAAGGGTACGGCCGATTGGCTGCCGGAAAGCATTTCATTGCAAGAGCTAGCGGTAACTCAATGAACGGGGGTAAAGCCCCCATTTTCGATGGCGACTACCTCTTATTCGAACAAATCACCTCTGCCAATGCGGGTTCAATTAGTAACGCAACCATCGCCATTGAGAGACAAGATACTACCGGCGATAACCAATATCTGCTGCGAAAGGTGCTAAAGCAGCCTGATGGTAACTACCTGCTTCGTGCCGCGAACTCCGATTACGAGGACCTTTTAGCCAGTGAAGAGATGGTGACCTTCGCGCGTTTAAAAGGCAAAGTTGATCCGCTAGAGCTCTTCGTGGGCAAAGCCTTCATGCGTGAGGACATTCCCGAATTATTTGGCGAGACTTTTAATCCAGGTAACTGGCATGCCGGACATATATACCTGGCTGACCACAACGCCCATGTGCTGTTAGTGACATTGGATAAAGCAGGCAAAGCAAATGCTCTCAAATTCCATGACTACTTTTCTGGCACCACGCATTTTCATTGGCAATCGCAAAACAGCACCGCCCCTACAAACAAGCGCGGTCAGCAAATCATTAATCATGAAAAAGAAGGGGCGAAAGTGTACTTATTTGTTCGAGAGCACAAGCTGCTAGGTAACAAAGCCGCGCCCTTTGTGTATTACGGCAATGTTATTTACGAGAGCCATACTGGGGAAAAGCCAATGAACGTAACATGGCGGCTGGTACATGAGGTAAGTGGATGAATATCCTACCGAATTACTTTGTCGAACGAAGCTTCTTGGCCATAGAATTCATTTGGCACAAAAAAACCGACTAAAAAGTCGGCTTCTTCATATATGGCGCACCCGATAGGATTCGAACCTATGACCTTTGCCTCCGGAGGGCAACGCTCTATCCAGCTGAGCTACGGGTGCGTTGTGCAACGTGTGGCTGGTTTTCGTTACGCATTCTTAATGCGTGTGGGTAATACCAGTAACGTTGAGCGCCGTAATGATACTGATGCTCGTGGCTGGCTTCAACTCATTTATACCGAAACCTGCAATTTCAGTGCGTTTGATTACTTTTTAAGCCCTACTTTTTGCAGGTAATTGCCAGCAAAGAGTTGTCCACACCAGATTTACCGTTATAATCTGGCCTGCTAACGAATATACAAAAATTGCCTGGAGACAGATGTGAAAGTGAAAACCTGGTTAAGTATGATGGCGGCGGCACTTACCGTCTTTGCAGTTCAGGCGCAGGATATGTCTGAGGAAGCCATTGCCGAGCGCATCAAGCCGATGGGTGATGTCCATATTGCGGGTGCGGCCAGCGAGTCGGCGGCGGCCGGTGGCGGCGGTGCCAAGTCAGGTGAAGAAGTGTACAACCAGGCATGTGTCGCCTGTCACGGTGCCGGCGTACTGGGTGCACCTAAGTTTCAGGTGGCCGCCGACTGGCAGCCCCGGTTAGATGAGCGTGGCCTGGACGGTATCTGGCAAAACGCGCTGGATGGTATTAACGCCATGCCCCCCATGGGTACCTGTGGTGCCTGTAGCGATGACGAGATCAAAGCGGCCATCGAATACATGATTGAGGGCATTTAAGCCCTCCTTTCGTCGCATATTGTTGCAAAAAGTAGCGTTTTTGTAACAAATCAGGTAGTTTAAGTAGTATTGCGGTCATTACTACTACTATTCTAAATTGGCTACCGAAATGTCATCAGATACAACGCAGTTGGAGCTGTCTGAGGATGAGTTACGCGAACTCATCCCGCAACTCCAGCAATTAACGGATAAGTACAAGCGCGCTGAACGTGTTCAGAAGGCCTTATTCGACATTTCCGAGCTAGCCAGTTCCGTCAGTCACCTTAATCGTCTTTATTCGGCCATCCATGAAATCATTGGCGATTTCATGAACGCCGACAATTTCTTCGTGGCGTTTTATGAGCGCGACGACAACGTTATCGATTTTGCCTATTTTGTTGATGAGTTTGATGAGCAAACCGTCAGGCAAATGCCTGCCGATCAGGTGATGGACGGCATTACCGGGCACATCCTGCGTACTGGTAATCACATATTTTTCCGCCGTGAAGAAGAAGATGACTTTAGTCTGGCCACCGGCGTTCAGTTAATTGGTTCCCAGCCCCACCAGCTGTTAGGTGTGCCGCTTAAACGCGGCACTCAGGTCATAGGGGCCATGGTAGTGCAAACCTATGACGAAGAGGTTTGTTACACCCGGGAAGACTTAGAAGTACTCCTGTTCGTGTCGCAGCACATTGTAACCACCGTCGACCGGGTGAAAAGTCGCGAACTTACCGAACGTACCATTCGCGAACGTACCCGCCAGCTACGTAAAATTAATGACGACCTGCAGGAAGAAATTCTGGAGCGCCAAAAAGTAGAATCGCTACAGCAGGCGCTGTTTGAGATTTCCGAACTGGCCGCCAAGCTGGACGGTGACATGACGGTGTTCTACTCCAGCTTGCATGACATTCTGGCCAGGCTGATCAGCGCGCCCAACTGCTTTATTGCCATTCTGGATGACTCCCGGGAATTTCTGGAGTTTCCCTATTTCAGTGATTCGCAAAGCGACAGCGCCGAGAAGCGTCCGCTGGGTTTGGGGCTCACCGAATTTGTGTTGCGCTCCGGTCAGGCCGAACTGATCAACCCGCCCCGGGTACTGGAACTGGCGGAAGCCGGCGAACTGGATGTGTCAGTGGCCCAGAATATGTTGAGCAGCGCCAACTCCTGGCTGGGCTCGCCGCTGGTGGTGGATGGCGAAATCTCCGGGGTGATTGCGGTACAAACCTACGGTAAGCACGCTAAGTACACGGCCCGCGACCTGGAACTGCTGCGCTTTGTCTCGCACCACATTGCGGTGGCCATGGAGCGCAAACACAGCACCGAAGCTATCCAGCGCTATAATGTGCAGCTGGAAGAGCGGGTGCGCGAGCGTACCGTTGAACTGGACAAAGCTAACCAGTTCCTGAAACAGCAAATTGAAGAGCGTAAGGAAATTGAGCTGAAGCTTATTCACGACGCGCATCACGACTCGCTAACCGACCTGCCCAACCGCGCCATGTTCACCAGCCGTCTGGAGCTGGCCATCGCCAGCAAGCAGCGGTACTCAGAGAATCTGTTTGCGGTACTGTTTATTGACTTAGATCGCTTTAAGGTGATTAACGACACCCTTGGTCACCATGCCGGGGATGAATTTTTGGTAGAGGTGTCCAAACGCCTTACCCAGTGTATCCGTGGCCACGACCTGCTGGCCCGCTTAGGCGGTGACGAATTTGTGGTGCTGCTGGATAACTTTGACGATCATACCGATGTGGAAGAAGTGTCGGCGCGGATCATCGATGCCCTGTCCCAGCCCTTCGTGCTGGAAGGTAAGGAAATGTATTCCGGGGCCAGTATCGGTATTGCCCATCTGGAAAGTTACTATCGCAGTGCCGATGAGGTGCTGCGGGACGCCGATGCCGCCATGTATCAGGCGAAAACACTGGGCCGTGGCCGCTTTGTGATGTTCGATAAAAGCATGCGTGACCGCTTGCTGGAAGAGCTGGAGCTGGAAAACGACTTCCGCCGCGCGCTGCGTGAAGAAGAGTTTGAGTGCTATCTGCAGCCGGTCATCGACCTGCGTAATAATGAAGCCCTGTATCATGAGATGTATGTGCGCTGGGAACATGCCGAGCACGGTAAGGTACCCCGGGAGCAGTTCCGGGAAGTGGCTGAGCAAAGCGGGCTGACCCTGGAGCTAGACATATTTCAGCTGCGTAAGGCCTGTGAATTGCTGGTCGGCTGGCGGGAAGAACACGACAAGCCCCACCGCATTGCCGTGAATGTGTCGATTCACCACCTGTTGCAGGCATCCTTGGTAAACAAAATTGTGGCGCTTATTGAAGAGTACGGCATTTCAGCGAATGAGCTGGTGTTCGAATTTGACGAAAACGATTTGAACCGGCGTTCGCACTACATTTTACCGGCCATTAAGAAGCTGAAACGGGCCGGGATCACCTTGGTGCTGGACAACTTCGGCAGCGGCCTGGCCTCGCTGAGTTACCTGTTCGCCTACCCGTTCGATTTTATCAAAATTGATCACCGCTTTGTGAAGTCGCTGCCGCGCTCGCAGCGTAACCTTAAGCTCATTCAGTCGGTAATGTTAATCTCCGATCACTTGCGCTTTAAGGTAATTGCAGAAGGCGTGGATGCCCGGGCACAGCAGGAGGCACTCAGTGACATTGGCTGTAACTTTGCCCAGGGTAAAGTGTTAAGTGCGGCCCGGCCGCTGGCACTGAAGCAACTGGCCGGCTAGCTATTTATTCAGCATATCCCGCAGGTTAGCAATGCTGGCCTGGCCTTTCTGCTGGCGCACTTCAGGACTGTCTTTCGGCTTCTGATTCTCCCACTGCACATCATCCACCGGCAGTTCATACAGGAACCGGCTGGGCTCAGGCTGGATCACTTCGCCAAACTGTCGCCGCTCTTTGGCTAGGCTGAAGATCAGCTCACGCTGGGCGCGGGTGATCCCCACGTAAGCCAGCCGCCGCTCTTCTTCCACATTGTCTTCGTCTATGCTGCTCTGATGTGGCAGCAGGCCTTCTTCCATGCCCACCAGAAACACAATGGGAAATTCCAGTCCTTTGGAGGCGTGTAAGGTCATCAGCTGGACCTGGTCGGCTTCGGCGTCATCTTCGCCACGCTCCATCATATCGCGCAAAATTAACCGGTTCACCACTTCCACCAGGGTCATGGGCTGGTCCAGCTCATTGCCTTCCAGCATGTCGGTGATCCAGCCAAATAAGGTACTCACGTTGGCCATGGCCATTTCCGCGGCCTTGGGGCTGGGGCTGTGCTCGTAGAGCCACTCTTCGTAGCCCATAGATTTGATCATGCCGCGCAGAGCTGCGGTGGTATCGCCCCGGGCGGCGTTATCAGACAGCTCCACAATCCAGCGTGCAAAGCCAGATACCGCCTGATACGCCTTACCAGACAGCACCCCGGACAACCCGCTGTGGGTAGCGGCACTGAACATAGACTGGTTCAGGGTGTTAGCAAAATTCCCCAGTTTTTCTAAGGTGGCGCGGCCAATGCCCCGGTTAGGCGTATTGATCACCCGCAACAGGGCATTATCGTCATCCTGATTCACCAGCAACCGCAGGTACGCCATGATGTCTTTGACTTCACTGCGGCCAAAGAACGACATGCCCCCGCTGATTTTGTA
>JBPEWW010000259.1:0-6805 GCA_052032275.1 Alteromonas sp.
GCCTGACCAGCCTGAAAGCCTTAGCTGTTTCTGAACTTAAAATTGACAGTTACTTTGTGGATGAAATTAACTTTTCAATGAATGATGTCCCTATGCTCAACAGCATCATCGATATGACTCATGCGCTGGGGATTTGCATTGTGGCAGAAGGCATAGAAAATAAACTCCAGCTGGATTATCTGCAAGCCAGAGGCTGTCATGTTTTTCAGGGCGATTTTTTGTCCCCGCCGGTAAGCGTAACGCGTTGGCAGGCCATGCTGGGCGGTCAGCAGCGAGACGCGCGAAGTTGTACATAAGCAATATGGCGGGCAGCAGCCGTCGCACGGTGCAAGCCGGCTACCTAAGCCAGCCAGGCCAGTGGCAGCGCCAGGCTACGCCGGTCCATGTGACCAGGTTGCCTGGCGGTAAGCGTAACACGTGCAGGCCCTGCCAGTTGCCTGACGGTATATAACGTAGCCTCAGGCCAGCCTGCGTGAGGTGGCCGGAGTGTTCTCTGACAGACTATGCCCACGGGAAAGGATGGCGCGTATGTCCTTTTCAGACGGCAAGCGAGTGACAGTCAGCGGAGCATTCGCGCCTGTCTTACTCACAAACCCTTGCGCTATAAATGCCGTCAGCCACGCAGTCTGGGGATAGTAGCCCCATTTTTCGCGATAGCGGTTTGCGTTTGCCACAATATCCAGCAGATGGTTAAGCGGGCAGCGGCGGCTATGGCGATATTGTTTAAACGTCATCACATCGTGGGTTTTTACTGGCATGCCGTGTCTGGCACAGCGGGTAGCAAAATCAATGTCGCCAATCCCAAACCCGTAATAGCCTTCGTCAAAACCGCCCAGGTGCATGAAATCTGTGCGGCTCAGGCTAAACAGGGCTGAGTTGAAAGTATCGCGTGACGATGCCGTAACCTCCGCGCGTGCGCCCCTGGCTGCCAGTGCATGTAGCTCGCTATATCGTTCGTTGCGCGACATCACCGCCATTTCCGTGAACCGGGTGGTTTGAACCATGCCGCGGGTGGGAGGTGCCGTCAGCAGACTGAATAATTCCGGGTGCGGTACGCAGTCAACGTCCATGAATACCAGATTGTTTGCTTTGCTGGCTGCAGCGCCCCGGTTACGAGCCTGCGCGATGGGTAACGCAGACCCGGTGGTAAACTTGTGCTGGATAGCAAAATGATCAGACTGCAGCAGTGAGTGGGACGAGGGCGATGTCATCCATACCACAATTAATTCATGGGGTTTTACACGGGCGGCCTCCAGCTGCCTGACAAGCCGGTAAAACTCAGGAACTCTGTTTTTAACCAGTGTAATAACACTGACGTCAGCGCGGGCGGACATGGTTTTCCCCTCCATGCAGATTATGTTTACCTCTGTTGATTCTGTGCTACACCCTGCCCTGAAAAAACAGGGTGTCGGCAGCAAACGGCCACGATGGACCATGTTTTGTTATAAAACCGTACGAGGGGAGTGCAAAACTCAATCCAGTTGGGCGAGATAATTAACCTGTTGTTTAATATGGGGTTTGTGCGTTTTCGTTCAGTGGTGAACAGAGCAGGGGCAGGAAAAAATTACAGACTCAGGGAAGGGAGCACAAAGCGCGCCATCCGCGGGCAGCTGGCGCTTTGTAGCACGACTGCTTGCAGAATTAATAATAAAAGCCTTCATCAACCGGCGCCGGTGGCAGCCAGAACATAACTGCATACACTGCCACACCAACACTAATGGCTATCACCAGCGCAAGCCAAAGCCGGGATGAGCGAATACCGCCGCCGGGGGTGGCTTTTTTCCCGTGCAACATGGCGGAGGTCAGCGATTGCCGTTTGTACAGGGCATAGAAGACAATGGCTGCGATATGCAGGCCAATTACGCCCAGCAGAATATCGAAGACGGTGTGGTGCAGGGTATTCATCAGTTGCTGCGTCTGCTCACTGACCACATGCCGGTACGGCCCGTCTAAAAACACCTCATCGGTCATAAATAATCCGCTGACGGCCTGTAGCGCGACGCAGCCCAGCATAATTATGACAAACCAACCGCCCAGAGGGTTGTGCCCGGCGTGGGCAGGCGCCCTGGCATCCGGCAGGGTTTTTATATAGCGCCACACGGCGACCGGACCGGCGATAAAATTACCGAAACGTGCGTAGGTCGGTCCCAGCAGTCCCCATACTAAACGAAATGCAATGAGCCCAATTACAAAATAGCCAATCCAGAAATGCCATTGCATGGCGCTGTCCATCCATTCGGCGGTAACGTACTGCGCAGTGAGCGCGGCCACCAGTAACCAGTGAAACAGCCGGGTGGGCACATCCCAGATAAGTTGTCTGTTCATAACGGGGTCCGCGAGTCATCAAAAGCAGTACTTTGCGGGATATTGCAGTGTGACGCAAGCCATGCCGCGTTAGGTACCGGCATTGTTCGCATCCTGCGGTTTTTTTCTGCATGTCCTTAAGGCACAATGCATGGCATCAATAATCAAGAAACTGAAATCATGGTGAATGCAGGAATATTTGGTGCCAACGGGCGCATGGGCCGGGTACTCATTGAGGCGCTTCAGCAACAGGAAAATGCCCGGTTACACGTTGCCACTGTGCGCGATGACTCCCCCTGGGTAGGCATGAACGTGGGCGAACTGGCCGGTATCGGCAAGCTGGATGTCAGTTGCTGTGCCGTGAGCGATATTGATCCCCACGCAGTGGATGTCATGATCGACTTCACCCTGCCAGCGGCGTTTGAAGCCAACCTGCAATGGTGCGTAGACCATAAAAAACCGGTGGTGATAGGTACAACGGGTCTGAGCGAAGCCCAGTTGACGGCGCTGGATAAAGCGGCCACGGTGATCCCGGTGGTATTTGCGGCTAATTACAGCGTTGGCGTTAACCTGATGTTGTCGCTGGTCCGTCAGGCCGCCAGAGCGCTGGGCAAAACCGCGGATATAGAAATTACGGAGGCCCATCACCGTTTCAAACTGGACGCGCCGTCCGGTACGGCCATGGCAATTGGTGAAGCCATTGCCGATGAACTGCAGCGTGATCTGTCGCAATGTGCTGTGTATGGCCGGGAAGGGAAGGGACCTGAGCGGGACCGGGATACCATTGGCTTTGCCACGGTGCGGGCCGGTGATATTGTCGGTGAGCATACCGCCCTGTTTGCCGATATCGGCGAGCGGCTGGAAATTACCCATAAGGCCTCCAGCCGGCTGACGTTTGCCAAGGGCGCAGTGAATGCTGCCGTTTGGCTCAGTGATAAGTCACCGGGCCTGTATACCATGGGCCAGGTAATTGGCCTGGAAAAAACAGGATAAATTGCGTTTTTTCTGCTTTCGCGCTGATTTTGGCTCGTATGCGGTGTTTTTACTTATTTTCTAAATCCAATTAGACCTTTTCTGATGAGTCATGTATACTTATCGGAATTTGCCAAAATTTCGCGTCGTTAAGCTGTATGACGCAGTTTTATTAGCTGCAAAGATCTGTAAACGGGAAGTAAAATACACATTACCTCCCGTTTTTTGTGCGGTTTTGACAGGAAAGCTGTTAAAACACTCGGTTATCCTTAATCTGGAGGTTGACTTGGCTAATTCTGCCCTTTTGGTGTTAGAGGATGGTTCTGTCTTTAAAGGTACCGCAATTGGTGCTCAGGGTATCGCTGTTGGGGAAGTGGTTTTTAACACATCCATGACAGGCTATCAGGAGATTCTGACCGACCCATCTTACGCTGAACAAATCATTACCCTTACCTATCCACACATTGGCAACACCGGCACTAACTCAGAAGACGTCGAAGCAGATACCATCTGGTCGAAAGGCCTGGTGATCCGCGATCTGCCTCTGATTGCCAGTAACTTTCGCCAGCAACAAACGTTATCAGAATACCTCGAAACAAAAGGGGTGGTGGGCATCGCAGACATAGATACCCGACGTCTGACACGTATTTTACGTGACAAAGGGGCGCAGAACGGCTGTATCGTGTGTACCGATGAGCTTGACGAAGCCGATGCGCTGAGCAAAGCAAAAGCGTACCCGGGCCTTAAAGGCATGGATCTGGCAAAAGAAGTCTGCACCAGGGAAGTGAAAGAATGGACCGAAGGCAGCTGGCAACTGGGCAAAGGGTATGTCACGCCTGCTGAGTCGGCCAGCTACCATGTGGTGGCGTATGATTACGGCGTGAAGCATAACATTTTACGCATGCTGGTAGACCGCGGGTGTAAAATCACCCTGGTCCCTGCGCAAACGCCTGCCGACGAGGTATTGGCACTCAATCCGGACGGGGTATTTCTGTCGAATGGTCCGGGCGACCCTGAGCCGTGTGACTATGCCATTGAAGCCATTAAAGCAATTGTTGCCAAAGGCATTCCTACATTTGGTATCTGCCTGGGGCACCAGCTACTCGCGCTGGCCAGTGGTGCCAAAACCGCGAAAATGAAGTTCGGTCACCATGGCGCCAACCACCCGGTGAAAGATCTTAAGCGAAACGTGGTTATGATCACCAGTCAGAACCATGGCTTTGCCGTCGATGAGTCAACGTTGCCGGATAATCTTGAAGTGACCCACGTATCGCTGTTTGATAAGTCACTGCAGGGGATTCACCGCACCGATCAGCCGGCATTCAGTTTCCAGGGCCACCCAGAGGCAAGTCCGGGGCCCCATGAGGCTGCACCGTTATTTGATCACTTTATCGACCTCATCAAACAGCACAAGCAGTAGGAACGAGCCCGTTATGCCAAAACGTACAGATATACAAAGTATTCTAATCCTCGGTGCTGGCCCTATTGTGATTGGCCAGGCCTGTGAATTCGACTACTCCGGTGCGCAAGCGTGTAAGGCGCTCCGCGAAGAAGGGTACCGGGTCATCCTGGTAAACTCGAACCCGGCCACCATCATGACCGACCCGGAAATGGCAGACTCAACCTACATTGAGCCCATTCACTGGGAAGTGGTTCGTAAGATTATTGAAAAAGAGCGCCCGGATGCGGTGTTGCCCACAATGGGCGGCCAGACTGCACTTAACTGTGCCCTGGAACTTGAAAATCAGGGCGTGCTGAAAGAGTTTGATGTGGAGCTTATCGGCGCCACCGCAGATGCTATCGATAAAGCAGAAAACCGTGACCGCTTCGACCAGGCGATGCGTAATATCGGCCTGGAATGCCCGCGTGCAGAAATTGCCCGGAGTATGGAGCAGGCGCACGATGTGCTCAGCCGCATTGGCTTTCCCTGTATCATTCGCCCGTCCTTCACCATGGGTGGCTCCGGCGGCGGGATTGCCTACAACATTGATGAGTTTAACGAAATTTGTCACCGTGGCCTCGACCTGTCGCCAACCAATGAGCTGCTAATTGATGAGTCGCTGCTGGGCTGGAAAGAGTACGAGATGGAAGTGGTACGGGATAAAGCCGACAACTGCATCATTGTGTGTACCATAGAAAACTTCGATCCGATGGGCGTGCACACCGGCGACTCCATTACCGTGGCACCGGCGCAAACACTGACCGACAAAGAATTTCAGATCATGCGTAACGCGGCCATGGCTGTGCTGCGTGAAATCGGCGTCGAGACGGGCGGGTCCAACGTGCAGTTTGGTGTCGACCCGGAGACCGGGCGCGTCGTTATTATCGAAATGAATCCGCGGGTGTCCCGTTCCTCTGCACTGGCGTCGAAAGCCACCGGCTTCCCCATTGCCAAGGTGGCCGCCAAACTGGCGGTGGGTTACACGCTGGATGAACTGGCGAACGAAATCACCGGTGGACTCACCCCGGCGTCGTTCGAGCCGTCTATTGACTATGTAGTCACCAAGATCCCACGTTTTAACTTTGAAAAGTTTGCCGGCGCCAATGACCGCCTGACGACCCAGATGAAGTCAGTGGGTGAGGTCATGGCCATCGGTCGTAACCAACAGGAATCGCTGCAAAAGGCCCTGCGCGGTCTGGAAGTCAATGCCACCGGCTTTAACTCCATGGTTAACCTGGATGACAGCGATGCGCGCAATACTGTGGTGTATGAGCTACGCCAGCCGGGTGCCGAGCGTATCTGGTATATCGGCGATGCGTTCCGCCTAGGGATGAGCGTGGAAGAAGTGTTTGCCCTGACCAGCATTGACCGCTGGTACCTGGTTCAAATAGAAGAAATTATTCAGCTGGAAGCACAGGTTGCCGAGCTGGGTTTGAATGGCATTGATGCCGAACTGATGCGCAAACTGAAGCGCAAGGGTTTTGCCGATACCCGTCTGGCCGAGCTCACCATGGTAGCAGAGAGCGACATTCGCGAAAAACGCCGTGAATTTGGTGTCACCCCCGTCTACAAGCGGGTGGATACCTGTGCCGCGGAATTTGCTACCAGTACTGCGTACATGTACTCCACATACGATGAAGAGTGTGAGGCCGAGCCCACCGATAAAGACAAGATCATGGTGCTCGGGGGCGGCCCGAATCGCATTGGTCAGGGGATCGAATTCGATTACTGCTGTGTGCATGCCGCGCTGTCTATGCGTGAAGATGGCTACGAAACCATTATGGTGAACTGTAATCCTGAAACCGTTTCTACTGACTATGACACCTCAGACAGACTGTACTTTGAGCCGGTCACACTGGAAGACGTGCTGGAAATTGTGGCCGTTGAGAAGCCTAAGGGTGTCATTGTGCAGTATGGCGGGCAAACGCCACTGAAGCTGGCCCGGGCACTGGAAGCCAATGGCGTACCCATCATCGGCACATCCCCGGATGCCATCGACCGGGCCGAAGACCGTGAGCGTTTTCAGCACATGGTGAACAAGCTCAGTCTGAAGCAGCCTGCCAATGCCACCGTCACTAATGTGGATCA
>JBPEWW010000026.1:0-15834 GCA_052032275.1 Alteromonas sp.
GCCTCTGCCGCCTGGGGCGCTTTTTCTGCGCTTTTCCATAAAATGGAGGCACAGCCTTCCGGAGAAATCACTGAGTAGGTGGAATATTGCAGCATGTTCACCCGATCGCCCACACCGATAGCCAGTGCGCCCCCTGAGCCCCCTTCGCCGATGACCGTACACACGATAGGGACGCGGATTTCCGCCATTTCAAACAGGTTGCGGGCAATGGCTTCACTCTGGCCACGCTCTTCTGCGCCTACTCCCGGGTAGGCTCCCGGGGTATCAATCAGGGTAACAATGGGCAGGTTAAAGCGTTCTGCCATCTTCATCAGGCGCAGTGCTTTACGGTAACCCTCTGGTTTAGGCATGCCAAAGTTACGTTTGATTTTTTCGTGGGTATCCCGGCCTTTCTGATGACCAATCAACATAATCGGCTGATCATCCAGCATCGCCGGACCGCCTACAATGGCTTTGTCATCGGCATAAGCACGATCACCCGCCAGTTCATCGAACTCCGTGAAGATCCGGCCGACATAATCCAGTGTGTAAGGCCGCATCGGGTGACGGGCCAGTTGTGAGACCTGCCAGGCGCCCAGGTCGGAAAAAATTTTACGGGTCAGATCGCCGCTTTTGCTGCGCAGGCGATTGATCTCTTCTTCAATCCCCACATCAAATTCACCGCCCTGGTTTACCAGCCGTAGCTCTTCAATTTTTGCTTCTAATTCGGCAATCGGCTGTTCGAAATCCAAAAACTGTATACTCATTCTGTGTCCTATTATACCTACCCTCGTCGGCAGAATTGCGACCTAGTGATAGTGAATTCTGACTGCATCCTCACCCAAACACTGCTTAAGATCGTGCAACAGCTGATCTTCCGGTGTGACATACCACTGTGCGCCGCACGCAAGTGTCACTTCAGCATCCGGGTGCGTGACTTCAATTTGTACCGGGCAACTTCCGCCATTGAATGACTGCAGTATAGACTGTAGTGATGTCATCGACTGCTCATTCCATTGCTGGGTGTTAACCTGCAATGCCAGCGCTTTGGCGTTTTTTTCGCGCGCCTGAATGATATCCATGACATCCCGGGCGGTGATTGTATTGCCCCCTGAGAATTCATCAAAGCTGACCTGTCCTCTAATGAGCAAAATTCGGTCAGATTCGAGAATACTCTCGAATTGTTCATACATATCCGGGAAAAAGCGTACATCCATTCTGGCGCTTTTATCGTCTAATGTCACGATTGCCCAGCGCCGGCCCCGTTTATTGGTCATCACGCGCACGCCCAGCACCAGCCCCACCGCCGTAGCTGTCTGCTCACGACCAGTCGGCTTCAGGTCAACCAGGCGGCCATCGGCGTAATGGCGAATTTCATCCGCATACTGGTTAATCGGGTGGCCGGTCAGGTACAGACCCAGGGTATCTTTCTCCCCCTCCAGCCAGACTTTCTCCGGCCAGGGTGGTACATCGGCGAAGGCCTGTTGCACCTCTTCCGGCTCAGTGGTTAATAAACCAAACATATCCGACTGACCAAACGATTCTGCTTTGGCATGCTGCCCGGCGGCGGCGATGGCCTCTGGCAGCGTCGCCATGAGCGCTGCCCGGTGCGGCCCCAGGTTATCCATTGCGCCGGCCAGCACCAGCTTCTCCAGTACCCGTTTATTTACCCGTTTGACATCCACTTTAGCACAAAAATCAAACAAATCAGAAAAGGCACCCTGGGTCTCCCGGGCTTCGATGATAGCTTCAATGGGGCCTTCCCCTACCCCTTTAATGGCACCGATACCGTAAACAATCCGCCCGTGTTCATCCACGGTGAATTTATGCTTACCGGTATTAAGGTCCGGGGGCAATATTTCCAGCCCCATGCGCGCCACTTCATCCACCAGCGTCACAATTTTATCGGTATTATCCATATCCGCAGACATGACCGCCGCCATAAACTCAGCCGGATAATGGACTTTTAGCCACAGGGTCTGATACGACACCAGTGCATAGGCCGCCGAGTGCGATTTATTGAATCCGTAACCGGCAAATTTTTCTACCAGGTCAAAGATCTTCATCGCCAGATCAGGATCGATATTATTTTCTTTTGACCCTTCGGCGAACACTGCCCGTTGCTTTTCCATCTCTTCGGGCTTCTTTTTACCCATCGCCCGGCGCAGCAGGTCAGCGCCACCCAGCGAGTACCCGGCCATTTCCTGGGCAATCTGCATGACCTGTTCCTGATACAGAATAATCCCGTAGGTTGGCTCCAGGATTTCTTTCAGGCA
This sequence comes from Alteromonas sp., assembly GCA_052032275.1. Classification (GTDB taxonomy): domain Bacteria; phylum Pseudomonadota; class Gammaproteobacteria; order Enterobacterales; family Alteromonadaceae; genus Alteromonas. The sequence goes on from JBPEWW010000026.1 coordinate 2,256, forward strand.
CTCATGCTGGTAGTCCGCATCCGGATAAGAGATTTCCTCACGGCCGTGCTTACGATCGATGAAGTTATCTACCATGCCTGACTGCAATGGGCCGGGACGAAACAGCGCCACCAGTGCGATGATATCCTCGAAACAGTCGGGCTTGAGACGCTTGATCAGCTCTTTCATGCCCCGTGATTCCAGCTGGAACACGGCGGTGGTTTCGGCCGCCTGTAAGGAGCGGAAGCTCTGCTTGTCCTCTAACGGTATGGCGGTGATATCAATGTCTTTACCCTGGCCTTCCTTTACCATATCCAGTGCCCACTGGATAATGGTCAGGGTTCGCAAACCAAGGAAGTCAAATTTCACCAGCCCGGCGGTTTCCACATCGTTTTTGTCAAACTGGGTAACCGGGTTATTCCCTTCATCGTCACAGTACAGGGGGGCAAAATCGGTGATGGTGGTGGGCGCGATGACCACCCCTCCGGCGTGTTTACCGGCGTTTCGGGTGACGCCCTCAAGGATCCGTGCCATGTCGATAAGGTCTTTAACTTCCTCATCGTCGTTATACAGCTCCGGCAGGCGCGGCTCAGCCTCAAAGGCTTTGCCCAGTGTCATGCCCGGATCGGGCGGGATCAGCTTGGAGATGCGATCGACAAAGCCGTACGGGTGACCTAACACCCGGCCTACGTCGCGGACTACCGCTTTTGCCGCCATGGTGCCAAAGGTAATAATTTGCGAGACCGCCTGTCGCCCGTACAGCTCGGCAACGTGGTCAATCACCTCATCCCGGCGATCCATACAAAAGTCGACGTCAAAGTCCGGCATGGATACCCGTTCCGGATTCAGGAATCGTTCGAACAGCAAATCGAACTCAAGCGGATCCAAATCGGTAATTTTCAGCGCATACGCCACCAGCGAGCCGGCCCCGGAGCCCCGCCCCGGTCCTACCGGAATGCCGTTATCCTTACTCCACTGGATAAACTCCATAACAATAAGGAAGTAGCCGGGGAAGCCCATTTGGTTGATCACTTCCAGCTCAATTTTAAGGCGCTCATCGTAGCCCGGCCGTTTCGCTGCGCGTTCCTGCTCATCGGGGAACAGGAATTCCAGACGCTCCTCCAGCCCTTCTTCGGAAACCTTCACCAGAAAGTCTTCGGTGGTCATACCGCCGGTAGGAAACTGCGGCAAAAAGTATTCACCCAGTCTCACTGTCACATTGCAGCGTTTCGCAATTTCAACGGTATTTTCTATGGCTTCCGGAATGTCACTGAACAGCGCCAGCATTTCGTCGGCGCTGCGTAAATACTGCTGATCGCTGTAGCGCTTCGGGCGGCGGGGATCCTCCATGGTATAACCATCGTGGATACACACCCGAATTTCGTGTGCATCGTAGCCTTCGGGCTCCAGAAAACACACTTCGTTGGTGGCCACCACCGGCAATTCACGCTGTTCGGCCAGCTCGACCGCATGGTGCAAATAGTCTTCTTCACCGGGTCGGCCGGTACGCTGCAACTCAACATAAAAGCGCTCGGGAAAATGGGCTTCATAGAAGGCCAGCGACTCTTCCAGCAAGCGGGCATTGTTTTTAATCAGCCCCACTCCCACATCGCCCTGCATGCCCCCTGACAATACAATAACGCCTTCTGCATGCTCGGCCAGCCAGGCCTGATCAATCGCCGGACGGTGACACACGTGCCCGCGTAAATAGGCTTTAGAGATCAGCAGGGTAATGTTTTTATAGCCATCGTTATTCATGGCCAGCAGGGTCAGGCGGAAGGGCTCATCGGCAAAGGCTTCATTGATTACCCAAAAGTCCGTCCCGATAATCGGTTTAATGCCCCGTGCCTGCGCTTCGGAATAGAATTTGACCAACCCGCACATATTCATCTGGTCGGTTATTGCGACGGCGGGCATACCCAGCTCTTCCACTTTCGACAGAATGGGCTTGGTTTTATTCAGCCCGTCCATCATCGAGAAGTCACTGTGTACACGTAAGTGAATAAACGGCGACGTCATGTCTTATAGCACTCTTTTAATCAGGTTATTTTGCTGCCAATGCAGCCTGTACGGGTTTGAAGCTTTGTCGGTAACACGGTAACACACCATAGGTTTCCAGCGCAGCGAAATGTGCTTTGGTTGGGTAGCCTTTGTGTGCGGCAAAACCGTAATCCGGGTATTGGGTATGCAACTCCAGCATGTCGGTGTCACGTTCGACCTTGGCCAGAATGGATGCAGCGGAGATTTCAGCGTGCAGGTTATCGCCTTTCACCACGGCCTCGGCGGCGTAAGGCCAGTCCGGCAGCCGGTTCCCGTCCACCCTGACAAAGTCAGGCTGAACGGCCAGTCCCGCCACGGCACGGGTCATGGCCAGCATGGTGGCATGCAGAATATTCAGCTGGTCAATTTCCTGCGGTGTCGCACGCCCGATAGCCCAGCACAGCGCATCACGCTTGATGATTTCGGCGAAGTGCCGGCGCTTTTTTTCTGACAGTTTTTTGGAATCGGTTAAGCCGTCAATGGGCCGGGCCGGGTCAAGGATCACTGCCGCCGTGACAACATCCCCCACCAGGGGCCCTCTGCCGACTTCATCGACACCAGCTATATTATTAATCATCAATTTCTCCCAGTACTGCGCGGGCAGACACTTTATCAGCGTCACATTTTAAGGTGCTGTGGATGTCCGTGAACGTGGCCATGAGCGCGGAATTGTCCTGCCGGTAGAAACGTAATACCTGTTCACTCAGGGTGGTGGGGTTGACGTCTTCCTGTAACAGCTCAGGGATCAGGGGGGCATTCGCCAGCAAATTCGGCAATGTGAAATACGGGGCCTTATACAGCCATTGCATCATCCGGTAGGTCATTGGCGCCAGTTTATAGGCGGCCACCATGGGGCGTTTACATAACATGGCTTCCAGCGTAGCCGTGCCCGACGCCAGCAGGATCACATCGCTGGCAATCATGGCAGCTCTGGCATGGCCATTTACTACCGCCACCGACTCTCTTGGCAGAGCAGCGTCGCAATGGGTATCCAGAAAGGCGCTGATTTCATCGAACCGGTGATCATTGGCGGCCGGAATAACAAATTGGCTGTCCGGCAGTTGCTGGCGAATGGTACGCATGGTGTCAGTAAACACAGGCAACAGGTTCGCCACTTCGCCACGGCGGGAACCCGGTAATACGGCAAACACGGGTTTGTCCATGGCCAGTAATAAACTGTCCCGGGCATCGGCCTGACTGGGCACTAACGGAATCGCGTCGGCCATAGTATGACCAACAAAGGTATAAGGGACCTGATACTTGTCATAAACGGCCTGCTCAAAGGGAAACAGGCCGAGCACCCGGTTTACCGCCGCTTTAATTTTGTGGATCCGCTTTTCCCGCCATGCCCACACCGTAGGGCTGACGTAATGAATGGTTCTGACCCCCCGGGTCTTGAGTTCCTTTTCGATACGCAGGTTAAAATCGGGCGCGTCCACGCCAACAAATACGTCAGGGGGGTGTTGTTCAAAATGTGCCAGCAACGCCTTTTTTACTTTGAGGATAGCCGGCAAATGCGCCAGTACTTCCACCAATCCCATGACCGACAGTGTTTCCATGTCAAACAGGGAGTGACAGCCGGCGGCCTGCATCTGCGTGCCCCCTATGCCTTCTATAATGGCGTCAGGGTGCTGGCGTTTGATTTCGGCGATCATGCCGGCAGCGAGCACATCACCCGACGGCTCACCGGCCACTATGCCAATGCGGATCGGGCGTGCGGTCATATTAGCGGATGATACCGCGCTCAGCGTTGTTCAGGAAAGCAACCATATCGGCGACGGCGGCATGCGTTGCCGCGCTTTCTGCCAGCTTGGCTATCGCTTCCTCTACTGTGTTGCCGTCACGATAGATAACCCGGTAGGCGCGTTTAACCGCCTGAATGGTATCTTTATCAAATCCACGGCGCTTAAGGCCTTCTGAATTGATCCCCTGCGGGATATTTTTGTGGCCGCTGACCATGACATACGGCGGCACGTCACGCAGGATAATTCCGCCCGCGCCCAGAAACGCATGGGCGCCGACTTTACAAAACTGATGGATACCTACGGCCCCACCCAGTATAGCGAAGTCGTCGATATGGACATGACCTGCCACGGCAACATTGTTGGCCAGAATGATATCATTGCCCAGCACACAGTCGTGGGCTATATGGGCATTGACCATGATCAGATTGCGTGAGCCGATGATGGTAATGCTGTCATCCTGAACGGTGCCGCGGTGTACAGTGACCCCTTCCCGGAACACATTATCATCACCAATGGTCAGTTCAGTACGCTCACCGGCATACTTTTTATCCTGGCAGTCTTCACCAATCGAGCAAAACTGATAGAAGGTGTTGTTCCTGCCTATCTTGCTGGGACCGCGGATTACTACATGTGAAGTCAGTGTACAGTTATCACCGATAATTACATCGTCGTCGATAACACAAAATGGGCCCACCTTGACGTTTTCGCCCAAAGTGGCTTTATCTGAAATCACCGCAGTTGAATGGATCACGTTATACCATCTCTCTTATTGCACACATGAATTCGGCACTGCAGGCTTCTTCACCGTCTACACTTGCCGAGCCTTTGAATTTCCAGATCCCTCTGCGTTCTTTTACCAGTTTTACATCAAATTCCAGCTTATCACCGGGTACTACCGGCCGCTTGAATCGCGCACAATCGATACCGGCATACAGGTATAACTTGTCGCTTTTGCCCATGGTTTTAAAACCAAGCACACCGGCGGCCTGGGCCATTGCTTCCAGGATCAGAACCCCAGGGAAAATTGGCCGGCCTGGGAAATGTCCGGTGAAGCAAGGTTCGTTCATGGTGATGTTTTTGTATGCCTGGATAGATTCACCCAGTACGTAATCTGTGACCCTGTCTACCAGCAAGAACGGGTAGCGATGGGGAAGCAGTTCGAGGATTTCCTGAATATCGATGGTGTTGAGTGAGTTGGCCAAAAGTTTCTCCTGATGCCACAACTTAGACGCAAAGCCTTCCTCTGTGCCAAGTTGCCATGACGTTTTAAACGGCGGCAACCATACGCTGTTCCGTGTTAAAAACAAATCAGACCAACACCTTTCGATGTTAGTCTGTTTGTTGATTCTACACTAATTACGGTATTTCGTTAGTGTGATTTAGTTGGTTTTCTCAACCTGCTGAAGTACCTGTTCAGATACGTCATGCGCTTCTTTGGCAAAGGCCACAGAGTTTGCATTCAGAACCAAATCATAGCCTTCTTTTGCCGCCACAGAGTCGATAGCCTGCTTGATCAGGCCCAGCAGCTTGTTGCGCTCTTCGTTGGTACGGCGCTGGATTTGTTGCTGCAGTGGCTGGCCTTTCTGAGACAGCTGATCACGCACATCCAGAATTTTCTGTTGCAGATCTTTCTTTTCCTGCTCGCTCATCGTGGCGGCATCGCGCTGCAGACGTTCAGCAAAGAACTGACCGTCGCGCTGCAGTTGCTGCACCTCTTCAATTTGCTCTTTGAACTCAGCCTTGATGCTGGTTTCTATGTCAGCTGCCTGAGGCATTGACTGAAACACACCCTGTACGTCGACTACCCCGATTTTCTGCTCGGCCATTACCGACGTACTGACTAGCGCACTACCTAACATCGCGGTCGCAGCGATATGTTTTGCAAACTGTTTCAAAAGGAACTCCTTTTTATGCGTCTTATTGTTTCCGGCACTTTACCGGTGAATTAGAAGGTTTGTCCAATATTGAACGTGAAGAATTTCGCGTCATCGCCATCACGTTCCTGTAATGCTCTTGAGAAGCTAAATACCATCGGACCCATTGGTGACAGCCATTGTACAGAAATACCGGCCGAACTACGATACTGTGTCCAGTCGGAATAGTCCATCAGTGCCCCATAGCGGGTGTCTGACTGGGTAAGCCCACTGTACTGATCGATATCAAATTCGGTATCCCACACGTTGCCCACGTCTACGAATACGCTGGTGCGCACCGAGTTGTCCATATCTTCCTCTACAAACGGCGTGGGAACAATCAGTTCCAGTCCCCCCAGTGCCATGGCGTTACCGCCCAGACTGCGGCGGGAGATACCCAGCGTATCATTCGACGGATCTGCAGGGTACTGCACACCGTCCGGTCCGGTAATAGTCGCTGAAGGTATGCGAATTACGCCGCGCGGACCAACCGTATTGTTCTCAAAACCACGCAGGGTGTCAGCACCACCGGCAGTGAAGTTTTCGGTAAACGGCAGAATTTGGTCATTGCCATTAATGTCGCCATAACCGTTACCGTAACCTAACCGCATCCGGGCCAGGAATGACCAGCGCTGGTCACGGGAGAGCGGGAAGTACCACTTGCCGTCGAACACGGTCTTAAAGTAATTCACGTCAGAATTGGGTGTAGTAATACTGAACGACGCCCGTTGTGATGAACCGGCCGTCGGGAATACCCCCCGGTTCAGGGTACTGCGGCTCCAGCTGACACTGCCCAGGTAACTTTGATAAGCAATCGGCGCGTCCGGATCGTCACCATCTAAGAACTGGGTATAAAATTGTTCGGTCTGCTCATAATAGCCGCGGTTATACAGCTCCACATTGGCGTAGGTCAGGCCAAAGTTGATGCGGTTATATTCATTGATAGGATAACCAATATTGGCGCCCACTGACCACTGTTTAGAGTTGTACTGAATAACGTTAAAGTCAGACCCGTCAAACTCGGAGTAGCCGATAGTTCCGCCCAGACTGATCCCATCAATAGTAAAATACGGGTCGTTATAGGTAATTTGCGCTGACTTCTGATACGACACGGTACTTAGATTCAATCCCACACGCTTACCTGTACCCAGGAAGTTATCCTGCTGGATACCGGCCTGCAGGCTCAGTTTAGTCCGGTCACCGTATCCGATCCCGGCATTAAAGGAGCCGGACGGCTGTTCTTTAACGTTAAAGTTTACGTCGACTTTGTCGTCCTGACCCGGAATACGTACGGTTTCGTACTCAACTTCTTCCATATAGGTCAGCCGTGACATGCTGGCTTTGGACGATTCCAGCATGCTGTTAGACAACCAGGTACCTTCCATCTGGGACACATTCTGACGCAGCACCTTATCGGCGGTCACTGTGTTCCCCTGGAAATTAATGCGGCGTACATAAATACGCTTACCCGGGTCCACTGACAGCGTCAGTTTTACGGTTTTATCTTCGTCGTTAATATCCGGCACCGTGGTCACGGTGGGATACGCATACCCGAAACGGCCCAGGTATTTACTGATAAATTCTTCGGTATAGGTAACTTCCGCCTGGTTATACAGCTCGCCTGGTGTCAGTGGCAGTACCCGTTCGATATATTCCTCATGGCCCAGCAGATCCCCTACCAGCTCCACTTCGGAAATGGTGTACTGCTCACCCTCAGAAACATTCAGAGCGATGTAAATGCCAGACTTTTCAGGGGTCATCGACACCTGGGTGGAATCGATACTGAAGCGCAGATACCCCCGATCCAGGTAGTAGTTACGCAGGCTTTCCATGTCCCCTTGCAGGGTTTGCTGCTGATAGCGGGTTTCCGACAAAAAGTCCCACCAGGGGGTATCGAACTGCAACTCCATGCCTTCCATCAGTTCGGCATCTGAGAATACTTCGTTGCCTACCACGTTAATTTGCTGGATTTCAGCGGCATCGCCCTCTTCAAACAACAATTTCAGATCTACCCGGTTGCGGGGCAGCGGCGTAATAATAGCGGTAACATCGGCGTTATACTTACCAATGGAATAGAAGAAGTCTTTGAGGCCGTTCTCAATTGATGTGAGCACCGTTTTGTCCAGGGGCTCACCAACACGGATACCATTACCGTCGAGACTTTCCTGCAACTGCTCATCTTTAATGTCGTCATTACCTTCAAAGATGATGTTACTGATAGTCGGACGCTCGGCGACCTTAACGACCAGCGTATTGCCATCGCGGAGAATTTCGACATTTTCAAAGTGCGTGGAGGAATATAGCGAGCGTATCAGCTGTGTCACTCTGAAGGTGTTGAGCTTGTCGCCTACCTGTACCGGCAGGTAGGTAAGAGCGGCACCCAGGGCCACCCGTTGCAAGCCTTCTACCCGTATATCTTCGACGACGAATTCACTTTCAGGTGCTGCAGCATTGGCTAAGCTAGCACTGGATAACATCATTCCGGCTGCTACTAACTGTTTTAACTTCATCTATTTTTCTTTTCCTGGCCGCGTTTGCTGTTAGCGCGTTTTCTTTTCCCGCGGTTATTACACAATGCGGGTAATATCGTTAATGATGGCGATCCCCATGATCATGAAGAGTAACGCACCACCAATTCTAAATCCCCACTCCTGCGCGGCTTCTGGCACAGGCTTTCCGGTAAGCCACTCGATAATGAAATACATCAGGTGGCCGCCATCAAGCATAGGCAAGGGTATTAAATTTATTATGCCCAGATTCACACTGATCAGGGCGAGGAAGCTTAGAAAATACGCCAGACCGATGCCGGCGCTGACTCCTGCTCCCTGGGCAATTGAAATGGGCCCGCTTAAATTTTTCACCGACATATCGCCGGTAATCAGCTTGCCAAGCATCTCAACGCTCAATGTCATCAGTCGCCAGGTTTTATCAATTGCCCGGCCCATAGCTTCCATTGGGTTGTACTGATGCGTGAACACATAGCCATCCGGCCACGGTTCGGAATTTGGACTCACTCCCAGATACCCACTCTGACCTTCCGGGGTGTCGCGACGCGCAATGGTGGCATTGATCACTTGCTCCTGTCCATCCCGAAGTACCGTTAAGGCGACGGTTTCGCCCGGTTTATCGGTGATCAGGGTCACTAATGCCTGCCAGGTATCAACTTTTTTTTCGTTGAGCGCCAGTATTTTATCGCCCGCCTGCAAGCCCGCAGTCTGTGCCGGTGTATCCTCACCGACAAAAGCTATTTCCAGCGTAGGCTTCGGCCTGAACGGCGTAATCCCCAAACTGTTTAAAGCAGACTCCTTATCCGGGTCAAAGTTCCAGTTAGCGAGGGAAAGTTGGTAGGTTTGCTGCTGATTGCCGTTTCTTTGCACAATCACGGTGGCAGTATCGTTGCCGACTCTGGACACCAGTTCCATGTTCACCGCTTCCCAGTCGGGGGTGCTGCGCTCGCCAACCTGAACAATTTCATCACCCGCGGTCAGCCCTGCATCCGCCGCAATGGTCTGCGGCTCAATGCTGCCTACCACGGGTTTGACGGTTTGCAGCCCGACCAGATACATCAAAAATAAAGCCAGAATAGCAAACAGAAAGTTGACCCCGGGGCCCGCAGCAATGATAGCGATGCGCTGGCCCACCGTTTTATGATTAAACGCTTTGTGCTCGAGCTCAGGGGGCACATCATCCACCCGCCCGTCCAGCATCCGTACGTAACCGCCTAACGGGATGGCGGCTATCACAAATTCAGTTCCGTGGCGATCGGTGCGCCGCCACAGTGGCTTACCAAAACCAATGGAGAAACGTTCAACCTGCACGCCACACCGGCGGGCAATATAAAAATGCCCCCATTCATGCACGGCAACCAGAATGCCTAATGCGACAATAAACGCCGCCAGGCTCCAGAAAAACGAAAACACTATGTTAAACCTCGGGTAATCTGTTGGGCCACTTCCCGTGCGGCGCGATCCTGTTCAAGGATCTGTTGGAGTGAACTTACCGTCAGAGGTTCCATTTTATTGAGGGTGTCCTGATTCACACGCGCGATATCGGTAAAGCGAATCGCCCCATTCAGGAAGGCCTCCACCGCCACTTCGTTCGCGGCGTTTAAGCGGGTGGTGGCAGCCTGCCCCTCTTTACAGGCGTCAATGGCCAGTTGCAGGTTGGGGTATCGCTGTGGGCACGGTGTATCAAAAGTGAGGTCAGCCAGCTGACTGAAATCCAGCGGCGCCACCCCTGCGGTTATGCGATCCGGCCAGGCCAGGCCATACGCAATGGGCGTACGCATATCCGGATGACCTAACTGAGCAATCACCGAGCCGTCAACATACTGCACCATAGAATGAATGGTGCTCTGCGGGTGCAGCACTACCGTAATGTCTTCAGTGCCCAGTCCAAACAGCCAGCAGGCTTCGATAAACTCCAGCCCCTTGTTCATCATGGTGGCGGAGTCGACGGTAATTTTGCGGCCCATCTCCCAGTTCGGGTGGCTGCAGGCTTCTGCTACTGTGATATCCGCAAAGGTAGCCAGTTCGCGGGTACGGAAGGGTCCGCCGGAGCCGGTGAGTAAAACACTGCTGATACCTGAGCCTGCCAGATCGCCGTAGTTAAAGTCCTGCGGCAGGCACTGAAAAATGGCGTTATGTTCGCTGTCGATAGGCAATAACGACGCGCCAGACTGGCGGGCAGCCTCAATAAACAGTGCGCCGGACATCACCAGGGCTTCTTTATTGGCCAGCAGCACTTTTTTGGCAGCCTTGACTGCCGCCAGGGTCGGCAGTAATCCGGCCCCGCCGACGATGGCGGCCATCACGATATCTACTTCCCCGGCGCTGGCGACATCTTCCAGTGCTGCCGGTCCGCACAGAATATCTGCGGTCACGCCGTACTCACTGGCCAGCGCTTTCGCTTCTGGATACCGGCTGTCATCGGCCAGCACCACATAGCGGGGCGAGCAGGCTTTCGCCTGCTGCATCAGTAGTTCTAACTGGCTATGGCCAGTGATGGCGAATACCCGGTACGCATCGGGATGCCTGGCGATGACATCCAGCGTGTTACAACCAATAGAGCCGGTGGCACCTAAAACAGTAACTGTCTGCATTTACGCCATCCAGGTCACGTAACAGAAAGCAAACACCGGAAAGGCCGCCGTCAGGCTGTCAATGCGGTCCAGTACGCCACCATGGCCGGGCAGAATGCGGCCACTGTCCTTAATGCCGGCGCTGCGTTTCAGCATGCTCTCATTAAGATCACCCAACGCGGACACGCCTACCGTCACGCCGCCAATTAACATGTGCAGCCAGATTCTGGATGGCTCAACCTGATAGTGCAAAGCGGCGAAGGCAATAATGGCAAATGATGCGGCAATGCCGCCCAGCAGGCCTTCCAGGGATTTTCCCGGCGATACATTGGGGCGCAACTTGTGACGACCGAATTTTACGCCCACAAAGAAGGCGCCAATATCGGCTGCCCAGACAATCCCTAACACATAGAAAATTAACGAGGCGCCATAGGTGGGGTCGACATCATATAAGCTGGTGCGCAACGCGACCACACCTACCCAGGTAGGAATTAAGGTCAGGAACCCAAATAAGGTACGTACACTGCGGCTGTTCTTCCAAAAGCGGGTATATCTGGGGTACGCCAGCACCATAACCAGCGACGCGGCCCACCACAGGATGGACACGGTCAGGATAGTGTGGAAGAACCAGTGTAATTGCCCCTGGTGCCAAATCATGCTGGTATCGACAGCCAGTGACATCAGTACACAAATGATAAAGGTGGCAATCATGTACATGATTTTCTTAGGCCGCTCACACATGCCAGACATGTTTGCCCATTCGTAACCGCCGAGCGCCACAACCCCGGCAATGGCTATCTGAAACCACGCTATGGGCAAAAATAAAATGGCGATCAGCGCCGCGGGCGCGAGTATCAATGCTGTTATAATTCGTTGTTTTAGCATAATAGACTGTTAGCTCCTGTCTTCAGGCCTGCGTTGTACCTAAGCACAGGAATCAGCGACTCGCTGTGGTGACCTGTTCACCGGTCAGACCAAACCGACGTTGACGAATCTTATAATCATCAACTGCCTGTTGGAATACCTCTTCATTAAAGTCTGGCCAGAGAACGTCAGTAAAATAGAGTTCAGCATACGCACACTGCCACAACAAAAAGTTGCTGATGCGATGCTCGCCGCCGGTTCGGATTAGCAGGTCCAGCTCGGGAAGATCTGCGGTAGAGGTATATTGGTTAAAGGTTTGCTCATTAATGTCTGAGACATTCAACTGACCCTCGGCCACCGACCGGGCCACCGCTTGGGCTGCATTAACAATATCCCAGCGACCACCGTAGTTGGCGGCAATGTTCAACACCAGGTCCTGATTATCGGCGGTCATGGCTTCAGCTTTGCGGATTTTCTCCACCAGCTTGCTGTCGAAGGCCTCCACATCGCCAATCACTTTCAGGCGCACCCCATTTTTGTGCAGTCGTTTGGCCTCGCTGTTCAGTACCAGATTGAACAGTTCCATCAGCACGCTGACTTCTTCTTCAGGGCGTTTCCAGTTTTCACTGGAAAAAGCGAACAGAGTCAGTGATTTAATGCCGGTACGGCGGGCAAATCGCACCCCTGCCCGCACCGACTCGACACCGGCCTTGTGGCCGAATGTACGAATCTTCCCTTTCTTTTGTGCCCAACGACCGTTGCCATCCATAATGATGGCAACGTGCTGAGGACCGGCGGTAGTATCCGGCTCCTCAGCTTTGGCCGTTGTCTGGCTTGACCGTTTTCCAATCATGCCGGCTCTTATACTTCCATGAGTTCTTTTTCTTTATCAGCAAGCATGGAATCCACTTTTTTGATAAAGCCATCCGTCAGCGTCTGAATGTTTTCTTCAGCCGCGCGGCTTTCGTCTTCACTGATCTCTTTTTCTTTCAGCAGTTCTTTGATGTCGCTATTGGCGTCGCGGCGGATATTGCGAATGGCAACCCGGCCCTGCTCGGCTTCATTGCGCACTACCCGAATCAGGTCTTTACGACGCTCTTCTGTCAGTGGCGGCAGCGGGATGCGAATGGCCGCACCGGCACTCATCGGGTTAAGACCCAGGTCTGCCTGCATAATGGCTTTTTCAACGGCCTGAATAGCACTTTTATCGAATACCGTCAGTGCCAGCGTGCGGCTGTCTTCGGCGACCACGTTAGCCACCTGCTTTAGGGGCGTATCCACGCCGTAGTAAGGCACCATAATGCCATCCAGCAGACTGGGATGGGCTCGGCCGGTGCGAATTTTGCTCATCTGGCCACGCAGTGCAACAATGCTTTTGTCCATGCGCTCTTGCGCATCTTTTTCAATTTCGTCAATCACAGTTAGATTCCTATCTTTTAATTAATGCTTTCAGCGTGATCAATCAGGGTGCCTTCTTTTTCACCCATCACCACCCGTTTCAGGCAGCCAGGCTTGTTCATGTTAAACACACGAATAGGCAGGCTGTGGTCACGGGCCAGGGTAAATGCGGATAAATCCATAACCTTCAGCTCTTTTTCCAGCACTTCCTGGTAGGTCAGTGTCTCGTACAGCGTTGCATCGGGATTTTTCACCGGGTCGTCACTGTACACGCCATCAACCTTGGTGGCTTTCAATACAGCATCTGCCTCAATTTCAATGCCACGCAGACAGGCGGCAGAGTCGGTCGTAAAGAATGGGTTACCGGTGCCGGCGGCAAAAATAACTACCCGGCCAGACTTCAGTAAGCTAATGGCTTCCGCCCAGTTGTACGCGTCACACACGCCATTCAGGGGTATGGCCGACATCAGACGGGCATTGACAAAGGCACGGTGCAGGGCATCACGCATGGCCAGTCCGTTCATCACCGTTGCCAGCATACCCATATGGTCGCCGACTAC
>JBPEWW010000260.1:0-14977 GCA_052032275.1 Alteromonas sp.
CGCGCAGTTTGCAGGTTAGCGACAATGGCAGTATGCCCGTAATCTTTAAAGGTCAGGGGAAACCCGGCTTGCCGGCGCACCAGCGAATTGGCCCCGTCGGCTCCCACCAGCAGTTTGCAGCCAATGGCTTCCTGATTATCCAGCATCACCATAGTCTGGCTGTCGCCGTGCAATACCCGCGCTATATTGCCCCGGATCACGGTGGTTTGTGACTGCGCAGATACCTGCCTGGCCAGTGCATTAACCAGTGCCTGATTCTCTACAATGTGTCCCAGCTCGGAGGTTTGCATGGCAGCGGCGTCAAAGGCAATGCGTCCAAAGCTGTCTTTGTCCCACACCGCCATTTGCGTATACGCACAGACTCTGTCTGACGCTACATGTTGCCAGGCGCCCAGGCGCGCCAGGGTATCAGCATTACGTTTATTAATGGCGCTGACCCGGGTAGTGGCTGACGCCGGTAACGTCTGCGCAATGTCAGTATTACTGATAAGAGCGACGGTTAACGATGAGTGTTGCAATGCCGCGGCCAGTGACAGCCCTACCATGCCGCCGCCGACAATAAGCACATCCACATTTTGCATAGTTAGCTGATTCCTGTATTCGTTGCTGGCGGCGTTGTACTGCCGTACCCGGTGGTGAGCTTTACAAATTCTGTTTGGGCGGTGGGCCACAAATTTAAGGCCATCAGACCGGCGTTACGTGCAGCTAACAACGGCCAGTGCCGGTTCGAAAAAGTGCGCACCAGCGTATCGGTGAGCGTAATCGTCGTCTGGCGATCCCGTGCACGGTATTGCCGGTAAGCCTGCAAGACTGTATGCGCGCCCGGATCGGCTTTGTCTTTAATTACCTGCAATAAACCAGCGACATCCCGCAGGCCAAGATTGAAGCCCTGCCCGGCTATCGGGTGCAGCGTTTGCGCACTGTTTCCCAGCAGCACTACGCGATGAGCGGAAAGCGCGTTGGCCGTACTCAGGCTGAGCGGATAACACTGACGTACACTGACATCGGTGATCACCCCCTGCCGAAAGCCAAGTGCCCGTTGCAGATCTGCCATAAACTGTCCATCGGACTGTGCCATCAGGGTGTCACTGCGATCAGTTGCGACGGTCCAGACGACTGAAAAGCCATGCCCCTGCCGCGTGCGATCTGAAAAATCAGTATCGAAGGGTAACAGCGCCAACGGCCCGTGTTCAGTGAAGCGCTCGTAGGCACGCTGGCGGTGTGGCTCGCTGGTTTGCACATTGAACGTGATGGCCACCTGGCCATAATCGTCTTGCTCACGGCCAATGCCAACGGACCCGGCCAGCCCGGAGCGTCCGCCATCGGCCAGCACCAGCAGCGAGGTAGCCAGCCTGGTGCCATTACCCAGTGTCAGCGTGACGCCGTCTGCATGTTGCGCAAGTGCGGTGACCTTCTCAGGGGCCAGCCTCTGAAACCGCGGCTGGTCGCAATGCTGCTTAAGAACATCGCCCAGCGCAGTCAGGGAAACTACCTGACCAAACGCGTCCAGGTGGTAATCGCTGGCAGTCAGTTCACACAGGCCGGCCGCACCTTTGTCGGTCACCTGAATATGCTCAATCGGCTGGCGCGCCGTGTTGCGCCAGTCCACACCAATGTGGCTCAATTCATCCACTGTGCGTTTCGCCAGGGCAATCACCCGGTTATCCGGGCCCTGCGAAGGCGCGGCGGGGTCCTGGGCGTCGATAACCATCACCTTGAAAGATGAATTAGCCAGCAGCCCGGCGGCCAGCGAATGGCCCACGACCCCGCCTCCTACGATCACTATGTCCACATGCTCCACGGCGGGCTACTTCCTCATTAATGCTTCAATGTCTTCGATTTGCTTGGGCACATCACCGGTGAGTATGTCTGCACCTGTTGCAGTGATCACCACATCATCTTCAATTCGTACGCCCATGCCCCGGTATTGTTCAGGCACATCTGCCTCCGCCGGCAGGTAGATCCCCGGCTCCACGGTAATCACCATGCCCGGTTTCAGGGGCCTGTCCTCCCCCTGCAGTTTGTAGTCGCCGACATCATGCACGTCCAGCCCAATATAATGACCTAACCCATGCAGGTAATACTGACGCCAGCTTTGGTTAGCCAGGTTGTCTGACAATGAGCCGGTCAGCACCCCCAGCTCAATTAAGCCATGGGTAATAATTTCTGCACTCAGTTGCATGGCTTCCTGCATGGTCACACCCGGTCCTATCATGGCCAGTACCGCTTCCTGCGCTTTCAGCACCAGCGAGTAAATCGCTTTTTGTGCCTCTGAAAAGGTTCCATTCACCGGGAAGGTGCGGGTAATGTCTGCTGCGTACCCCTGAAATTCGGCGCCCGCGTCAATAAGGATCAAATCACCGTCTGCGATCTGGTCGCTGTTCTCGGTGTAATGCAGTATACAGGCGTTATTGCCGCTCCCGACAATGGTGCCGTAGGCCGGGGAACGGGCCCCGGCCATGGCGAACTCATGATGCAGCTCAGCTTCAAGCTGATATTCGTAACAGCCCGGGTGGGCGAATTGCATGGCACGCTTATGCGCCGAGGCGCTTATCTGGGCCGCGGCTCGCATCACTGCCACTTCGCATGCCGACTTGAACAGCCGCATTTCGTGCAAAACAGGGCGAATATCTGTCAGTGACTGGGGGGCCGTATTCTCTTTCGGTGTGCTGCGCAACATGGCCAGCATGTCGGTAACCACCTTGTCAGCTGCACTATTGTCCCCTAACGCAAAGTAAACATGGTGGTGACCTGACATCCACTCGTACAACGCCTCGGGCAACTGCTCCAGCTCACAGGCCTCATCCAGACCAAACTGCTCCATGGCTTGCTCTGCTCCCAGGCGCTTACCATGCCAAACCTCTGCCTGAGGATCTTTTGCCTGGCATGCCATCGCGCGAAAATTCGATGGGTAGCGGGGATGATTGGACAACACCAGCCAGCCGTCAGGCTCATTGAAGCCGGTGAGATACCAGAAGTCACTTTGTTGTCTGAACACAAATTCCGTGTCCCGGCTACGGGTCACCAGTGAGGCGGCGGGGATAAGACAGATACTGTAGGGCTGACACTGGGCCAGCAGCCTGTCTTGTCGGGTGGTAAATTCCTGCTGACTTATCATACGGATCCCTGCTTAGTGTACGGACGGCTTACCGGGCTGATCTTCCAGCAGCGACTGACCCAGTTCGCTATAGCACAGCAACGCGGAAATTTTGACGTATTCAATGACTTCATCAAGGGCCCGTTCAGATTCTTCATCGTCGCTCATGGGCTCTTCCATGCGTGCAATATCTGCAAAATCCTGCAATGCTTCACGGACATCCTCGGAACACCGGGTCATATCCTGCTGATACAAACCAAACCCCAGCATAAACCCCTGCACCCAGTTAATCAGGGCCATGCCTCTGTCGTTGATCGGGGCTTTGTCATCGGGCAGTACAATTTGCAGAGCAAACTCTGCTTCCAGTAGCTGTTGACCGGTCTGGTTAAACAAGCCCGTTAACAACTGCTCGGTGGCGGCATTAAAAGGCTCGCCGCCATTGGTGGTGTCGCTGAGCGCCTCCAGCCACTTCTGGTCAGTGATCGACATGCCACCTGCCATCATGCCACATAATATGCCGTGCATCTCAGCCGCGTCGGCACTGATGCCGTGCTGGGAAAGCCGGTTGGTTATGCTGTCGTAATCGAGGTATTTTTCCACGCCATTTTTCCTCTGGTTGTTTGCTTTGCATAGTATCAAACTCCCCTCTGAAAGCCTATTGGCTTGCGTACCGGGCAATGATTACGCACTTGTGATGACGGGGGTTGGCATCGTGCATCGCTTGCTATACCATGCGCGGCGCTACGGAAGGCTGTATAGCTGCTATGCTTGTAATCAACAGCGTAGACGGCGATACTAAAGCTGACCATACGGTCAAATATGGAGCAACAGCAGTTCTCTGTCACCATACATGGGCGCTGTGAAGGGGAATATCGCAGGTTGATCTACTTCACCCGCAAACGCGTTTGATATACCCTGTTGCGTTACACAATAACAATGCCTTCTGGGGTATTAGCCAGTTTATTCATGTCCCTGGCCGATGCTTTACCTTTAGGAAGTTGAGATCACAACTATTGCGCAAGCTCGGCGTTGTATCGAGAAGCCTACGGTTGTGGCGATTCTTCCGCCTTGAACTTTTCGGTTCAAGGGCGAACAATAGACAGCGGTATCCTGGAAGGCGCCCTCTTTCGACGGAAGAAGAAATGGCGATAATTAATTTCGGTTCGATAAATATCGACCACGTTTACCATGTTGACCACTTTGTGAAGCCTGGTGAAACGCTAGCCTCTACCCACTACCAGCAATTACTTGGTGGCAAAGGTGCCAATCAGTCTATAGCTCTGGCTTTGGCAGGCGCTGAAGTCCGCCATGTCGGCAGTATTCACGAAGGTGACGCCGCATTTAAGCAGTTCTTAATTAAGAAAGGCGTGGATTGCCGTGGCGTAAAATGTCACGACACCCCCTCCGGTCATGCCATCATTCAGGTCACCCCCAGTGGTGAAAATGCGATTGTATTGTTTGGCGGCGCCAATCAGACCCTGACCGCTGACAGCGTTCGGCGTGGGCTGGATGATACAACGCCCTCCGATTGGGTATTAACCCAGAATGAGACCAGCAGTATTGCTGAGGTGTTATCCCAGGCCAAAGACAAACAGCTTAAAGTGGCGTTTAACCCTGCGCCAATGAGCGACTCGGTAAAAGAACTGCCTCTTGACTGTGTGGACCTGCTCATTGTAAACGAAACAGAAGCCGCAGCCATTACCGGCGAAAGCGAGCTGGACAGTATCTTACAGGCATTTCGCGAGCACTGGCAGGCCACTGAAGTGATCGTTACCCTGGGTAAAGCTGGCGTCATAATGTTACGCGGCGAAGACACCATCCAGGTCGATGCCTTTCGGGTGGAAGCCAGTGATACGACCGCGGCAGGCGATACCTTTATTGGCTATTTCCTTTCGGCTTACAGTAATAAGACTGATGCGCGCCAGGCGCTGATCCGTGGCTGCGCCGCGTCAGCCATTGCGGTGACCCGCGAAGGGGCAGCCCAGTCAATTCCATCCCAACAGGAAGTTGATCGCTTCCTGGCTGAGCACAGCAGTTAACGTTTCCGTTTGAGAGTATTATGACCCATAAAATTATTCTGGATACCGATCCGGGTATCGATGACGCCATGGCAATTTTCTTCGCTTTCCAGTCGCCAGACATTGAGGTGCTGGGACTGACCACCGTTTTTGGTAATGTGCCGGTGGACATGGCCGCCCAAAATGCGCTGACGCTGTGTGAAATGGCTGACAAGGACATTCCTGTCACCAAAGGTGTCGGTATGCCCTGGGTGGGGCCGGAGTCCAGCTATGCGCATTTTGTGCACGGTGACGACGGCTTTGGCGGTGTCAACCCGACGCCCTCTTCCCGCGAGCTTGATCCCCGCAGCTCGGCGCAGTTCATCGTCGACATGGCCCGTCAGCATCCGGGTGAAATTACCCTCGTTGCCATCGGGCCGCTGGGCAACCTGGCTTTGGCACTGCGTCTGGAGCCAGACCTGCCTAAGCTGGTTAAAGGTGTCAGCATCATGGGGGGGGCCGCTTTTGTGCGCGGTAATGTTACACCGGTTGCGGAAGCCAATATCTGGAATGACGCCCATGCTGCAGAAATCGTGTTTGCCGCCGACTGGGATCTAACCATGTTTGGTCTGGACGTCACCAATGCGGTGCCCTTCGCGCCCACATTTGTAGATGTACTTGCCAACAAAAACCCCAAACTGGGCGGTTTTGTGCAGCAAACCGCACAATTCTACATGGACTTTTATTCACAGAACCGCGAAGACCGGGTGTGCTTCTTCCATGACGCCTTTCCGATTGCGCACCTGCGTCACCCGGAATTGTTTGAGTTGACCGAAGGCCATGTACGGGTGGCCACCGATCATCTGAATCGTGGTCAAACGATTGTGGCGCCGGCCGGCACGACAGCCAGCCCACTATGGACGGAAGCAAATACCATCAAAGTGGCGACGAAAGTAGACCACAGTGCCCTTGAGCAGCTGTTCGTGGATACGTACGCCAGGTAAGCGCATGCGGTAATTTTCTAAAAGGGCCTGCGGGTCCTTTTTTGTTAGGCACTGCTGCCCATTTGTACGGCACATCACTTGCTGAGCATTACGGCACTGTGTACTCTTGGACTCAATCCTAACCAATAGGGAGTCTGCACTAGCATGCCGACGCGCTCTGAATGGCGCCAGACCCTGCGTAATGCCAGACGCAGCCTTACTGATGCAGAGCAGCAGCACGCTGCTCGCTTACTGGCACAAACGTTATCTACACTGCCCGAGCTGCAGGGTGTCAGACGGGTGGCCGGCTACCTGGCCAACGACGGTGAAATTAGCCTGGCGCCCTATCTGGCGAAGCTTCATAAGCAGAACGTGTGCACCTCCCTGCCGGTGCTCCACCCGGTTAGCGGTAACCAGCTGCTGTTTCTCAATTATCATCCGACTACCCCCATGGTGAAAAACCGCTTCGGCATTGCAGAGCCCGCACTGGATTGCCAGGCCATTCGCCTGCCGCAGGAACACCAGGCCCTGCTGATGCCGTTGGTAGGCTTTGACGACAGAGGCAACCGGCTGGGTATGGGGGGCGGTTTTTACGACCGGACCCTGGCTAACCTGGCTGGATTACCAAGGCCCCCGATGCTGATTGGCGTGGCCCACGAGTGCCAGCGTGCAGATAGCTTACCCGTTATGGAATGGGACGTCCCGCTGGACATGATTGTGACTCCCCACCAGGTGCTGCGCTGTCGCTGAAGCTCTGCCAACTGGCCTGTTGGCAGGCCACGCCCACCACCGGTCGTGGCGGTGTTTTTTCCCACGTCGCTGACATTTTGCGTTACACTCAGCGCAATGACATTGGGAGGGATCATGGACCAAAACGCGAAAAAACGTAATGTGGCACAAGCAGCTATTCAATACATTGAGCAGGACACCATCATCGGGGTGGGTACCGGCTCCACAGTGAATTACTTCATTGATGCCCTGGCACCTATTAAGCATCAGTTAGCCGGTGCAGTCTCCAGCTCGGATGCATCTACCGAAAAACTCAAAGCGCTGGGCATCGAAGTCTTCGACTTAAATCACGTGGACAGTATCGCAGTTTACGTCGATGGCGCGGACGAGGTCACTGAACATAAACATATGATCAAAGGCGGCGGCGCCGCGCTGACCCGGGAAAAAATTGTCGCCGCTGTGGCTAAACAGTTTGTATGTATTGTGGATGACAGTAAACGGGTGCCGGTGCTGGGTAAATTCCCCTTGCCTGTGGAAGTCATTCCCATGGCCCGGTCTTACGTGGCCAGGGAATTAGTCAAACTGGGCGGCGATCCGGAGTACCGCCAGGGCGTGGTGACCGACAATGGTAACGTTATCCTGGACGTGCATAATCTGACGATCAGCGACCCGGTTGCACTGGAAAAGGCGATCAACAATATTACCGGTGTGGTTACCAATGGCATTTTTGCCATGCGCGGCGCAGACACGGTGCTGGTGGCTACTGAGGACGGCGTAGAAAGCTATTAACAGCCACGTCTGTTGCGACGCGCTGACAGCGTGCGTCGCAACGTAAATAGCGCTTTTAACCGCCAGGCTTTTCTGTTATTTTGCCATTTAGACGTCCAGATGTCTTTTACCAGAATAACTACAGCCAGACATGGGCACCCCATAACGTCACATTAAGTTCACTGTCAGTTGAGAAGCGCATACATGAGTAAAGTTTCACTCCCCAAAGATAAGATCCGTATTCTGCTATTAGAGGGCGTTCACCATAGCGCCCTGGAAACCCTGGAAAATAATGGTTATACCAATATTGAGTATCTGAAGACGTCGCTCCCCGAGCCTGAGCTTATCGAGAAAGTCAAAGATGCACACTTTATTGGCTTACGCTCGCGTACGCAGATCACCGAAGCGGTGGTGGAAGCTGCCCAAAAGCTGGTGGCAATTGGCTGTTTCTGTATTGGTACCAATCAGGTAGACCTGGCTGCTACCCAAATCCGTGGGATCCCGGTATTCAACGCGCCCTTCTCCAATACCCGCTCGGTAGCCGAACTGGTGCTGGGCCAGCTGATCCTGCTGTTACGCGGTGTGCCGGCTAAAAATGCCAAAGCGCACCGCGGGGAATGGGAAAAAAGTGCGGTTGGTTCGTATGAGGCGCGTGGCAAGACGCTAGGCATAGTGGGTTACGGACACATTGGTACGCAGCTGAGTATTCTTGCTGAGCATTTGGGCATGCGGGTGCAGTTTTTTGATATTGAGGATAAGCTGGTATTGGGTAACTCCACCCAGGTAAAAGATCTCACCACGCTGCTGAATACTTCCGACGTCGTGTCATTACATGTCCCGGAAACCCCGCAGACACAGGATATGTTTGGAGCAAAGGAGCTGGCCGCCATGAAGCCCGGCAGCATTCTTATCAATGCATCCAGAGGCACGGTAGTGGACATTGCTGCACTGGAAGCGGCGCTGGAAAGCGGTCACCTGAACGGTGCCGCCATTGACGTTTTTCCCGTTGAGCCTAAATCTAACGACGAGGAGTTCGAGTCACCGTTACGTCGCTTCGACAATGTGATCCTTACCCCTCACGTAGGTGGCAGTACCCAGGAGGCACAGCAGAACATTGGTATTGAAGTCGCCGGTAAGCTGGCGAAATACAGCGACAATGGCTCAACCCTTTCAGCAGTGAACTTCCCGGAAGTGTCCCTGCCGGAAAATACCGGCCGCTCGCGGTTGTTACATATTCACCATAACCGTCCCGGCGTGCTGACACAAATTAACCGCAGCTTTGCCGAAAAAGGCATTAACATTGAAGCACAGTACCTGCAAACCAACGCTGAAATTGGTTACGTGGTCATCGATGTTGAGGCTGACCGTGCCTATGAAGCGCTGGCCGAAATACAGCAAATAGACGGCACCATAAAAACGCGCATTCTGCATTAGCGCTGAGGGCACCTGCCCCCGGGGATAAAAAAAGGCTGCCAGAGGCAGCCTTTATTGTTTGCCTTCATCAGGCAATGCTTAGAAGAAGCTGTAAACCAGAGTGACAGACGTCTCGGTATCCAGCTTTTCAATACCGGGCGAAACGTTGGAGTTATGATCCAGCTCCACAGACAGTTTCATTGATAAACTGCCATTGATAGCTGCCGTCAGCGAACTTTCGGCACGGGATTTGGTGTTATCAGAACCCACTTCCGTGGACACTGTCTGGGTAAATTTCGCTGTATCGGAAATGCGCCATTGATAGGCGGCCGAGGCACGCACAATCATACCGTTTTGTTCTTCGCCATCCTGGGTTTCCGCGAACGCATAACCCGGACCGATGGAGTATTCGAAAGACTGCGTATCGGTTTCCATTAACTGATGGTTCCAACCTGCCGCAATGGTTGACTGATAAGCGAAGTTACTTAGCCGGTCATCTTCATAAGAAGCAAACCCGAACAGACGGTAATTGGGATTCTCCAGCTTGTAGTTCCCCTGCGCAGAGGCGAAGAATTTCTGCGCTGATGTGCGCTCTTCGTCAATCCCGTCAACTTCAACCGTTTCCTGCTTGTACAGACCTTCTACTACGTAATCATTACTCCAGTCTGCCAGTTCCTGGTGCGCTGTCAGGCCAGCGGCGACCGAGGTGGTTTCCGTATTACCGGTGGTAAAGATGAAGCCCAGCTCACCTTCCATGGTGAAAGGTTTAGCATCATCCTGGGCGAAGGCAGATGCTGACGTGACCAATGCCAAAAGACAGGCGGTGGACAGTGTGCTTTTCATAGATGTTCCTTTTTATTTAATTATCCAAAATTGAGTGCGGATCACAGCGTGACTTACAATAAAACTTCTTCAGTGATGGTAACTAACGACAATGCAATAGCAATGCCTGACACCGTGACGGGAGTCAACCCTTAATGATTAGAAAAACTGGTAAACCAGCGCAATCGAAGTTTCGGTATTTAACGAAGCAACCTCAGCAGCGGGATCAGTTTCGTGGTTCAGTATGACCGACACCTTCAGCGCTAACGATCCAAACAAATTTGCCGCGACCGACGTTTCAGACCGGGACCGGGTATTGTTTTTTCCGGTTTCGGTACTGACAAATTGCCTGAATCGCGCCCCCGACGGCCAGCGGTAACGATATTCGGCCGAGGCCCGTAACATCATACCGTCATTGGCCGAGGTGACCGTGTCGGCTTCCGGGGCGATAAATGAGTAACCTGGCCCGATGCTATAGCGAAACTCACTTTCCTCATTTCGCCACAACCGCTGAGAGTAACCGGCTGCTAAGGAGGCACGGTAGTCGTAGCCATTAAATGAATCGTTTTCATAGTCAGCATACATAAACAGGCGGCGCCCGGGATAATTCAGTTTGTAGTCAAACTGGGCGTACCCGAAAAAACGCTGCGCAGTTTTTTCCCGGGAAAGTTTATCGTCTTTGGAGACTTCACTTTCTTTATACAGGAGCTCGGCGAAATAACTGTTACTCCAGTTATACGTTTCCTGCTCAGAAGTAATGCCTGCTTTTAGCGACGTTGCATGGGTGTTGCCGGTTGCCGCCAGCACCCCCAGTTCGCCATCCAGCGAAAACCGCGGCACATCATCATCTGCATCGGCCACGAAGTCAGCATGATACAAGGTTTGAATTAAATTACGGTCGCTGGCAACCGCCGCACTGTGACAGGCCAGGCAGCCCAGCCCCAGCAGCCAAAGGACAAAATGTTGTTTCATAAACTATTACTGAATTATTAGCGCACGTTGTTATGTTGTCCTTCCCTGGCACTGGTTGTATGGGATCAGCGAATAAGTGCAGCCACCCTGTTTGCTTCTTTATTGGCAAATTCTACGGCATTACCCAGGGTTTCCCCTTCTACTTTGACACTATTGGCAATATCAGCGGAAAAAACCTCGATGTCTGCATATTGCTCTTGTTGATTTTCGCGCAGTGTTAGTCGTCTGGCACAAGCCAGGATCCCTACGTCCGTTTCGGAGCGGATTTTATCCTGCCGGTGTACCTGCAATACCGGAAAGTAAAGCGGCATCGGCAGCCTCCAACTCTCCATTATGGTACCGCTACAGGCATTGAAGGTAAAACCGAAATGGTCCAGTTGGCGAATTTCTGGCTCCAGTGCACGATCATCTTCGCAATAAGCCTGGTAGGCCTGCGGCGAGACCTTTGCCACCACCAGCTCACCAAAATTTTGCAGGATCCCCATGACAAAAAAACGTTCTGAGCCGCGCTGACGCGTGGACTTAGCCAGATATTTCGCCGCCATGCCACAATACACCGATTCAAACCAGTGCTTGTCGAGGTCTATTTTTGCAGAGTCAAAATGCCGGAACGCCGTGTTGGCCGTTTCTGCCACCACCAGGTTATACAGGGCTTCGCCACCAATCACGTTCACCGCTTTAGTGATGGACTCGATTTCAGCCGGGAACCGAAATAATGCGCTGTTTGCCAGTCGCAAGACTTTCGCAGTTAATGAAGGGTCAACACTGATCATACTGGCTATATCATCCGCGTCAGAGCGGGGATCATCAAGCACGTCGCGGATGCGCAAGCAGATATCCGGAAAGGTGAACGAATGCGTCGCTTGCGAGACGTGTTTAGTTAATGACATAGCCGGTTATCCTTAGTATTTAGCGGCGGGTATTATAACAAGCATGCACTAAAACACAGCCTGCTGACTGCACAACAAGGTAAAAAAATGGATACCTGTCTGCCTGACCCGATCCCGGCGCCGCTGACAGGTTTAGCCGACCGGTACCTTGGCCATCGCTGTCGGTCAGATTAAGTTTAAGTAATCTAAAACAGCCGTAAGGCCGAATGTAAAGAGACGGGCTGCAAGCGAGGCCCAATGACCAACCTGATAAGGAGCTATGTTATGACAACAGGACAAACCGTTCCCTATGGCAGCGATGTCTCAGCCGGCACTTACGAATGCGCAGATTGTGGCTACCGATACTCCAATGAGTCGAAAACGTCACTGCCCCCCTGCCCTGAACTCAACGAAAAACCCCATCCGGAGAAAGCCTGGCGGATTGTCAGCGGCCAGGGCGATGCACCACAGGATCCTTATCCCGATGACTAATTTACGCTGACGGGAGGAAAGGCAGCTCAGCGCGCAACCGTTTATTCGTCAAACAGGTCGGGTTGTTGCGAAGCGGGCGGCGCAGGCTCAGAGATTTGCCGCCGCTTGCGCAGTGCAGCCTGTTTACGGCGTTGACAGGCACTGATGATTTTGCGCCGGGTGGCATCGTCCACTTTTAGCCAGTACAAACGTTCATCCCGGCTTCGGTAACAGCCCTTGCAGTAGCCCCGGGGACCTGACTCACACACCCCGATGCACGGGCTGGGTACCGTAAAGAATTCCAGCTGCGCAGAGGCCGGTGAAGGGGTATCTTTCATGGCTGTCGGGGCCCTCCGGGAAATCAATACTCTTCAGTATACTCAGTAACCGCACATTCCGGAACCTGTGCGAACATCCAGTGGCGGTTCACCTGTCAGCCACGCACCGCACTGCAGTGTGCGGCCACTGTAAAGGAGACAGGTTACCACTGCCCAGCCGGGTGACGGATACAAAAAAAGCGAGGCATTGCCTCGCTTTTCGTGTTGCGCGGTTAAGCGCTTATTTCTTTTTCTTCGCCTTCGGGTTCGGCATATCGGTAATGCTGCCTTCGAAGATTTCCGAGGCCAGACCAATTGACTCGTTCAGCGTCGGGTGAGCATGGATAGTCAGAGCGACATCTTCTGCGTCGGCACCCATTTCAATGGCCAGGCCAATTTCACCTAACATCTCACCGGCATTGGTACCCACCATTGCACCCCCGATCACACGGCCAGTGTCTTTATCGAAGATCATCTTCGTCAGACCGGTGGTTGCATCAGAGGCAATCGCACGGCCTGATGCAGACCATGGGAAAGAAGCCGCTTCGTAGCTTACGCCCTGCTCTTTCGCTTCTTTCTCAGTCAGACCAACCCAGGCAACTTCCGGCTCAGTATAGGCAACTGAAGGAATAGCACGGGGGTCAAAGTAATGCTTCATGCCAGAGATGACTTCAGCGGCAACGTGGCCTTCGTGTACGGCTTTGTGCGCCAGCATCGGCTGACCCACAATGTCACCAATGGCGTGGATGTGGCTAACGTTAGTACGCATTTGCTTATCAACGTTAATGAAACCCTTGTCATCCACTTCAACACCGGCTTTATCGGCATCGAACAGTTTACCGTTAGGACGACGACCCACTGCAACCAGGACCTTGTCATAACGAACTGGCTCGGATGGGGCTTTCTTGCCTTCAAAGGTCACGTACAAGCCGTCATCTTTGGCTTCCACGTTGGTGACTTTGGTTTCCAGCATTACATCGAACTTGTCTTTGTAAGCCTTCATAAAGACTTTCATGATGTCTTTATCGGCTGCCGGAATTAACTGGTCAAGGAACTCTACCACGTCGATCTTTGAGCCCAGCGCTTCGTACACTGTGCCCATTTCCAGACCGATGATACCGCCACCGAGTACCAGCATTTTCTCTGGAATGTCTTTCATTTCCAGGGCGCCAGTAGAATCGATTACCCGATCGTCTTCTGGAATAAATGGCAGAGATACTGGCTCAGAACCGGCAGCAATGATGGCGTTTTCAAAGGAGATGGTGGTTTTGCCATCCTTGCCGTCCACTTCCAGGGTATTGGCACCGGTAAATTTACCGTAACCCTGAACGTGTTTTACTTTGCGCATTTTAGACATGCCGTCGAGACCTTTGGTCAGCTGACCGACGACGCTGTCTTTGTAATCTCTTAGCTTATCCAGATCGATTTCAGGCTTGCCAAAGGACACACCGTGCTTAGACAGGTGATCGGCTTCTTTCATAACCTTGGCCACGTGCAGCAGTGCTTTTGAAGGAATACATCCTACGTTCAGACACACCCCACCCAGTGTTTCCCTGGCGTCAACAATCACTGTTTCAATGCCCAAGTCGGCAGCGCGGAATGCCGCGGAATAGCCGCCCGGCCCGGCGCCCAATACAACTAGCTGAGTTTTAATTTCGCTCATCGTGACCTCAAATCCTGTCCAAAATAGTAAAAATGCGTAAAACGCATGAATTTTAACTAGTGGCAACAAGCCCTGTAAAGTTCAGTAGGCCTAATTGCCTGAAAAAAGGCGTAAAGGGCAGTGAACCACCGCCCTTTACGATTGGCTGCCCTACAGCAGCATCTGACGCATGTCTTCCAGCACGTTCTTCATGTGAACGGCAAAGCGTGCCGCTACAGCACCGTCAATCACGCGGTGATCATACGACAGTGACAGAGGCACCATCAGACGCGGTTCAAACTCTTTGCCGTTCCACTTCGGCTTCATGTCGCTTTTCGACACGCCGAGAATCGCCACATCAGGGGCATTCACGATTGGCGTGAATGCGGTGCCGCCTATGCCACCCAGGCTGGAGATAGTAAAGCAACTGCCCTGCATATCGGCCGCTTTCAGCTTGCCGTCACGGGCTTTACCGCTCAGCTCCATTAACTCACGGGACAATTCCATGATGCCTTTCTTGTCGACATCACGCACCACCGGCACCACCAGGCCTCCAGGGGTGTCTACAGCAATACCAATATGGAAGTATTTTTTCTGAATAAGTGACTCACCGTCAGCCGATAATGATGTGTTGAATACCGGGTAAGCTTTCAATGCATCGGCCGCCGCTTTCATCATAAATACCAGCGGGGTTATTTTCACACCCAGCTTACGCTTTTCTGCGATGGCATTCTGATCCTTGCGGAACGCTTCCAAATCAGTGATATCCGCCTCTTCAAACTGCGTAACGTGTGGGATAGTTACCCAGTTACGGTGCAGGTTAGGGCCGGAAATTTTCTGAATGCGAGTAAGCGGTTTCTCTTCCACCTCACCGAACTTAGAAAAGTCGACTTTAGG
>JBPEWW010000261.1:0-2064 GCA_052032275.1 Alteromonas sp.
GCCCATTATGGAGTTGCGTAAGCAGTATCAGGAGAGCTTTGAGAAGCGGCACGGTATTCGTCTGGGCTTTATGTCGTTTTATGTAAAAGCGGTAACCGAAGCACTGAAGCGCTTCCCGGAAGTGAATGCATCGATTGATGGCGATGATATCTGCTATCATAACTATTTCGACATATCGATTGCCGTATCGACCCCACGGGGACTGGTAACGCCAGTGTTAAAGGACACGGATACCCTGGGAATGGCGGATGTCGAAAAGGGCATCAAGGATCTGGCCATCAAAGGGCGCGACGGCAAACTGGCGATGTCGGACCTGCAGGGTGGTAACTTCACCATTACTAATGGCGGCGTGTTCGGTTCACTGATGTCTACACCAATCATCAATCCGCCGCAAAGTGCTATTCTGGGGATGCACAAAATCCAGGATCGGCCTATGGCGGTAAACGGTAAAGTGGAAATTTTACCTATGATGTATCTGGCACTGTCTTATGACCATCGTATTGTTGACGGCAAAGAGTCTGTCGGCTTCCTGGTGACAGTGAAAGAAATGCTGGAAGATCCTACGCGCCTGTTATTGGACGTGTAACAGTTCCAGTTCAGAAATTGTGTGCAGCCCGCCGTCGTCATTAGCGCGGCGGTCTGACACAGCGCTGGTTTATCATAACAGCCAGCCAAGCTAATCAAGTCGCGCAAGCGGCTTTTGTCTTACTAAAAATCGGATAGAAACACCATGAATTTGCATGAATACCAAGGTAAGCAGCTATTCAAAGAATACGGCTTACCTGTTTCTGAAGGATACGCGACCGACACTCCTCAAGGCGCAGTAGAAGCCGCAGACCGCATTGGCGGTGATGAGTGGGTTGTTAAATGTCAGGTCCACGCGGGTGGCCGCGGTAAAGCCGGCGGTGTTAAGCTTGTTAAAAACAAGAGCGACATTCGCGCATTTGCCGAAAAGTGGCTGGGCAAAAATCTGGTGACCTTCCAAACTGACGAAAAAGGTCAGCCAGTGAGCAAGATCCTTGTTGAATCTTGCACTGACATTGCCAATGAGCTGTACCTGGGTGCGGTTGTTGATCGTACCACCCGACGCGTTGTATTTATGGCGTCCACAGAAGGTGGCGTAGAAATCGAAACTGTGGCAGAAGAAACCCCAGAGAAAATTCTGAAAGCCGAAATCGATCCTATCGTAGGACCGCAGCCTTATCAGGCACGCGAGATGGCCTTTAAACTGGGCCTGGAAGGCCAGCAAATTAAGCAGTTTACGCAAATCTTCCTGGGTCTGGCGAAAATGTTTGAAGACCTGGACCTGGCACTGATCGAAATCAACCCGCTGGTTATCAAGACTGACGGTAATCTGCACTGTCTCGATGCCAAACTGGGCGTAGACGGTAATGCACTGTATCGCCAGCCTAAAGTAAAAGACATGCACGATCCTTCGCAGGAAGATTCCCGTGAAGCGCATGCTGCGCAATATGAGCTGAACTATGTTGCGCTGGATGGCAACGTAGGTTGCATGGTAAACGGTGCGGGCCTGGCGATGGGCACCATGGACATCGTAAACCTGCACGGCGGTAAGCCAGCCAACTTCCTGGACGTCGGTGGCGGCGCGACCAAAGAGCGTGTCGCTGAAGCATTTAAAATCATTTTGTCAGACGACAATGTGAAGGCCGTTCTGGTTAACATTTTTGGCGGCATTGTACGTTGTGACATGATTGCTGAAGGTATCATTGGCGCGGTTAAAGAAGTCGGCGTAAACGTGCCGGTAGTGGTTCGTCTGGAAGGCACGAATGCAGAGAAAGGCCGTGAAGTACTGGCCGGTTCTGGCCTGGATATTATTGCTGCAGAATCTCTGACCGATGCAGCAGAGAAAGTGGTTGCCGCTGCGGAGGGCAAATAATGTCAGTATTAATTAATAAAGACACCAAAGTAATCTGTCAGGGCTTTACGGGTGGTCAGGGTACATTCCACTCTGAGCAGGCTATTGCTTACGGTACACAGATGGTTGGCGGTGTGACGCCAGGTAAAGGTGGCACTGAACACCTGGGACTGCCGGTATTCAATACC
>JBPEWW010000262.1:0-2255 GCA_052032275.1 Alteromonas sp.
CCCGGCTCACCTTGGCACTGCCTTTGCAGTAATCCCTGTATTCAGTTATCAAACCGTCAAAAGTCAGTCATGGATAAGCTTCTCTACGTCGCGGCAAGCGGCGCCAAACAAGACCTGTTAGGGACCAGCGTACGTGCCAACAACCTGGCGAATGCGCAAACCACCGGCTTCAAAGCACAGCTCGAACAGGCAAGAGCAATGCCGGCCTACGGCGAAGGTTTGCCGTCCCGGGTCTTTTCCATGACGGAAAGCCCCACCAATAACTATGAGTCCGGGCCCATGATCCAGACCGGCCGGGAACTGGATGTGGCTATTCAGGGTAATGGCTGGTTCACCGTGCAGGATGCCCAGGGCAACGAGGCCTATTCCCGCGACGGAAGTTTGCAGCTGGGGCCTGACGGAATGTTGACGGACATGCATGGCAATATGGTGATGGGGGATAACGGCCCGATTTTTCTACCGGTGCCCCTGGATAACCTGAATTTCGCTGCCGACGGCACCGTGTCGGTGCGGCCGTTCGGCGCCCCGGAAAATGTCTCGGAAGAAGTGGGACGGCTGGGGTTAGTGAACCCGGATTACAATGATCTTGAGCGCGGCAGAGACGGCCTGTTCAGAATGAAGGACGGCACGCAGGCGGCGCAGGATGGCACCGTGCAGATCCGGTCCGGCATGCTGGAAGGGTCTAACGTCAACGCGGTGGATGAAATGGTCAATATGATGAATCTGCAACGCCATTATGAGTTGCAGGTGAAAATGATGAAGCAGGCGAAAGAGCTTGATACTCGCGGCAATATGCTGCTGCGCATAATTTAATGAGTAACACATAAGGCACCGCTTCAGGCAGCCTTTGGAGGTAACTATGCATCCTGCATTGTGGATAAGTAAAACCGGTCTGGACGCAGCACAAACTGATGTGTCCGTGGTATCGAATAACCTGGCCAACGCATCAACCGTGGGCTTTAAAAAAGATCGCGCGGTGTTCGAAGACCTGCTGTATCAAAACATCAATCAACCGGGCGGGCGCTCATCGGCGGATACCGAGTTGCCGTCAGGTTTAATGCTGGGCTCAGGCTCGAAGGTGGTGGCCACGCAAAAGTCGCATACCCAAGGCAATATGCTGACCACAGATAACGCACTGGACATGTCGATTCAGGGCCGGGGATTTTTTGAAATCCAACAGCCGGATGGCACCATCGCCTATACCCGTAATGGCCAGTTCACTTTGAACGACCAGGGCCAGATTGTGACACCGGGGGCGGGTTTCCTGCTTCAGCCTGAAATTGCGATCCCGGAAGATGCGCAGCAAATTACTATTTCACAGGATGGTGAAGTCTCGGCCACCGTGCGCGGACAGGCTGAGCCGCAGGTACTGGGGCAGATCAATACGGCTGATTTTATTAACCCTACCGGGCTGCAGCCCATCGGTCAGAACCTGTTTGTGGAAACGGCCGTGAGCGGCGCGCCAATCCAGGGGATCCCGGGCCTGCAGGGACTGGGCACGATTGCGCAGGGTACACTGGAAACCTCCAACGTCAATGTTACCGAAGAACTGGTTAACCTGATAGAAAGCCAGCGTTTGTACGAAATGAACTCAAAAGTGATTTCGTCCGTGGACCAGATGCTGGGCCAGGTTATCCAACAACTTTAGTAGGTAACATCATGCGTTTTTTCACCTTGCTGACGACACTCCTGGTAATAACCGGCTGTGCCAGTACGTCTGAGCCACCGGTGCAGGCTAATGATCCCACGTTTGCGCCTGTGGTACCGGACTACCCGCGGGATCAGATTGTCGAGGACGGGGCTTTGTTCCGGCCGTATATGGCGAACAGCCTGTACTCCGATGTCACCGCCCGGCGGGTGGGCGATATTATTACTGTCACCCTGAGTGAAAATACCAACGCCTCAAAATCGGCCGGTACGGCAACCTCCCGGGACACCGAGGTCGATTTGCAGCCCATTACCGGGCTGGCAGGCAACGCCTTGCGCATTGGTGGTGAATCCGTGCAGCTGGGCGTGAGTGCCGGCAACGACTTTACTGGCGACGCCCAGGCAAGTCAGAGCAACAGTCTGCGGGGCAGTATTTCGGTCACCGTGGTGGATGTGTTACCCAATCAGAATCTGGTGATCCGCGGTGAGAAGTGGCTGACGCTGAATCACGGCGACGAATATATTCGTCTGACCGGCATCATTCGCTCGGCGGATATCTCGCCCGACAACGAAATTACCTCGACTAAAATTGCCAATGCCCGCATCCA
>JBPEWW010000263.1:0-8218 GCA_052032275.1 Alteromonas sp.
CCCTTCATTATGGCAGCAATAAACACCCGGGTAGTGCACTGGTCAAATTCATTGCGCAATTACCCGTACACCGAGCACTTTACTTACGAAGAAGCGATTGTAACCGGCAGAGGCCGCAAAGGTGCCATGCGTGGCTGGACCATGACGCTCGGCCTGGGCGGTTTTATGCTGGCTGCGTCCAGCAAACTGTTACGCAAACTGCTACAGAAACACTGGCTGCCCAAGCCTGGCGAGGGTCCTTCTCATAAGGCCCAGCAGCAGGGTTATTATGATATCCGTTTTTACGGTGCGAATTCCGCCCAGCGACAATTCGCTGCCAGAGTGACAGGAGATCGCGACCCGGGCTACGGCTCTACCGCTAAAATGATTGCAGAGTGTGCCATTTTGCTAAGTCATCAGCGCCGGGAAAACAGCGAGTTTGCCGGCGGTATCATGTCGCCATCAGCCTGTTTCGGCGCTTCACTAATCGAACCGCTGACCACACACGCCGGGCTACGTTTTGAAATTTTACCCACCCACTCTGCTGCCGATGTATGACTAAAGTTTAATGATCATTTCCGATTCTCCTGGCTTAAAAACGTTCAGGTAACCGAGGAATTCTCATGAACTTGTACATTGAATCAATTGAGGGCGGCAGCTATCTGGTAGCCACCGGTGACGTTCAGAATCAGCAGCTACTAATGGCGGAAGAGGGCAAGCCCCGTACTTTTCATTGCCTGACTGAAATACGTTCCCATTTTGAAGGTAAGCAGTTTGATAAAGTGTGGCTGCGTCAGACCACACCCTATGAAGAAATGGTTGGTCAGTACAGTAAAGACACCTGTCTGGACATGGAAATTGACTGGTAAACCCGCCTGGATGCGAACGTAAAGTTGATGCGGCCTGCACATCGCAGTACAGTCAGTACTGGCAATTATCTGCACGGATCCACGTTCACACGGAGTTTTGTATGGTTCGCATCGCTACCCTTTTTCTCACACTGTTATGTTTTTCAGCTCACGCTGCGTCAGTCTGGAAAGTGTCAGATGGCACTCACACCATGTATTTTGGTGGCACCCTGCACGTTCTTAGCCCGGATGATTACCCCTTACCCGGTGCTTATGCCCGCGCCTATGACCGCGCCGATGCGCTGGTGTTCGAAACTGACATTGCTGCGTTAAGCTCAGCGGATTTCGCTGCCCAATCTCTGCAAAAACTCACTTACACAGACTCGACCTC
Source organism: Alteromonas sp. (assembly GCA_052032275.1). Classification (GTDB taxonomy): domain Bacteria; phylum Pseudomonadota; class Gammaproteobacteria; order Enterobacterales; family Alteromonadaceae; genus Alteromonas. The sequence goes on from JBPEWW010000263.1 coordinate 1,219, forward strand.
ACTGCGCGACTATATTAGTGACGACACGCTCAACCAACTCCAGGCTTATTTGCAAACCCATGGGATCCCACTCGACCAGGTCATGAAGCTTAAGCCCGCTCTGGTGGGTATTACCCTGAGTATGGTTGAATTTCAGCGTATCGGGCTGACCAGCCAGGGCGTGGATAAATTTTATTACACCACCGCAAGCGACGACGGAAAGCCCATGCATTTTCTGGAGACCCCGGCCGAGCAGCTGGATTTTATTGCTGCCATGGGCAGTGATGATGAAGACGCCTACATTCGCTACGCCATTCAGGATGTGCAGCAAATTCCGGATATGCTAGACACTTTGAAAGAGAACTGGCGAAAAGGCGATATGGCCCAGTTTTATGCTTTGTCGATGGCCGAATTCGAGCAAACCTATCCTGACATCTACGATTTGCTGCTCACCCGGCGAAATAATACCTGGATGCCGGTTCTGAAAAGCCTGATGGCTACGCCGGCTACCGAGTTTGTATTAGTCGGCGCCATGCATATGCCGGGCGAGACCGGCCTGCTGGCCCAGTTAAAGGCGGCAGGCTACACCGTGGAAAAACTGTAGCCCGGCTTGCCGGGCGGGCTTCTCGCCTGCGCCCCCGGCTCCCTCGTAACCTTAGTTTGTCCTGACGGCTATCAGGTGCTCTACTGCCAACTGCGCCGGATGCCATTGCAGCGAATTTAACGGTGATCACGCAGCCACGGCAGGAGTGTAATCCGTAGCAATATGGTTAGCGATAATCCGCCAATGCATTCATTACTTCATTGCGGAACGGCGGATGACACCCCATTTTCGCCACGTTCAGACTGGCTGCCATGGCACCATACTCCAGGGCTTCAGACAAAAGCTGGCCAGAGGTATTGTGACTGAGTGCATCACGCTCAAGCAGGTAGGCCACCAGCGCAGAAAAGTAAGTATCCCCTGCGCCGACCGTGTCTCCCATTGTCGCTGGCTTTATCACCGGCTGTTCCAAATGGGTATGCTCAGTGAATAGGTGGGAGCCCCCTTCACCGAGGGTTAACACCACAATACCGTCAGTCATGCGCTCCAGCATGGCCCGGGCGTGAAACTCGGGCTGTCCGGAAAGCCCTTTGAGCTCAAGATCTTCATCGCTCACTTTCACAATATCGGCAAACTCGACAAACCGCCAGATTGCAGCAATATATTGCTGATGATTTACCTCAACGCCTTTTCGGACATTCACATCTATACTGATTTTTACGCCCTGGGCTTTGAGCTGCTTTATAACCGGAATGAGGGTATCCAGCATTTCCGGCACCAATGCCAGTGAACCGGTATGGAACAGGGAAATATCCGATGGCAGCACGGCCAGCAGTTGCTCTGAGGAAACGTCCAGATCGGCTATGCCCTTACGATACAGGCGGTAGCTGGGCTTACCCCGGGCATCTTTATAGACCAGCGCCAACGACGTATTTTTTTGCGAACGGTAGTTCGCAGGTATGCAGATCCCGTCGTCCTGAGCAGACTGATACAATGCCTCACCAAGATCATCCGTTGAGAACGGCGACAAATAATGACTGGTAAGGCCCTGTCGTACAAAGCTGCGCGCCACATTGTATGGCGAACCGCCAATAAAAGGGTGAAACGCGCCATCTGCAGTTTTAATCATGTCAAACAACGACTCGCCAAACACGGCGACGGAAGGTGTCATGCTGTCGATTCCTTCTTTTCCCGGATAGTCTTTGTCCTATCCATATTCACTATACTATCCATCAGAGCAGTCACTGACTCACCGGCATAGATTCCGTTAACAAACTGCGCATACAGACGCGCGAATGCAGGCTGCTTTGCCAGGTCGCCGAAAATGTCAGTTTGCTGTAAAAACGCCAGTGTGTGCGTCGGCGTCTGCGTGGCCGCCTGGGTGAGCTGGGCCGACAGAGCATCGATGACCTCCAGCGGCTCACCGCTCTGTGAAGCATGCGTGGCGCTGTAATAGCACCAGGCCGCTACCACCAGCGCACTACACTGAAGTTCGCTACCACGGGCCACATTCTCACGGATAGTGGGCACCAGGAATGTGGCGATCTTTGCGGAACTTTCAGAGCAAATTCGGGTAAGGCTGTCTTTAATATTGGGGTTCGCAAATCGGTTTATAAGCGTCGTTTTGTATACGCTGAGGTCGATCCCCTCAACTGGCGCTAAAACCGGCGTTACTTCAGCGTCCATAAAGGTACGCACAAATGTCCTGAACAGTGGATCACTCACCGCCTCATCAATGGTTTGATAGCCGGCCAGTGAACCAAGAATACCGAGCACGGTATGACTGGCGTTTAACAAACGAATTTTCATCGTTTCGTAGGGCGTAACATCCGCCACAAATTGCGCACCGCACTTTTCCCACCGCGGCCGTTCACTGCTAAACCTGTCTTCTATAACCCACTGATGAAAAGGCTCGCAGGTGACCGGCCAATGATCAGTATACCCTGTCAGTTCCGCCACCGTGCGGATGTCCAGAGCGGAAGTGGCCGGTGTAATGCGGTCGACCATAGCATTCGGGAACGCCACTTCTTTCTCAACCCAGTCTGCCAGTTCAGTGTCCACTGCCTTAATATATGCCAATACCATTTTGCGGGTTACATCGCCATTATGCTGAATATTGTCACAGGACTGCACGGTAAACGGTGGCAGACCCTGGTCTCTCCGCTGTTTCAGTGCGCCGGCCAGATATCCAAATATCAGACGGGGCGCATCCGGGTTATCAAGGTCATGCTGGACATCAGGATTGGTAAAATCAAATGCGCCGGTTGAAGGACTAAAGTTATAGCCCCCTTCCGTTATGGTTAATGAAACAATATGCGTATCTGGGTGAGCCATTTTGTTGATGACCGCCATGGGATCATCACAACCCAACAGGAAGTCGGTCATACAGCCAATCACCTGGGTGGTCGCTGTGCCATCTGCTTTTTTTACCATTAAGGTATACAGATAGTCCTGTTCTGCCAGCAGTTGTTGCATTTTCCGGTCGCTCTCGCGCAGGCCCACTCCGCAAATACCCCAACGGGTATCGCCCGTCTCATTCATATACGCGTCGGTATAGAATGCTTCGTGAGAACGGTGAAAGCCCCCTACACCGACATGCACAATACCGGTTTTTAAGTGCTGGCGTGCGTAGCGCGGCTTTTGAACTGGCGCTGATATGTCAGCTAACCGTTGATTATTTAGCGTTAGAGGGCGTGGCATGCTCTAGCTCCTGATTAGGTAAGGTGGCAAAGTGCTGTCTGCGTTGCATCGCCCAGTAAGCTGTGGCGAAATAAAGCACAGTGCACACAAAGCCAGTGTTGAAGAATAAAGTACGGTTTTCTTCGTATTCGATCATGTTCACCGAGAAAAACATGGCATTAATGGCCGCCACCAGACTGATGACCAAACTGCTTAGGGCAACGGCACGGAGTATTTTGGTTAAGGTGGTGGTATCGTCCTGAGCCGCAGGTTCAAGCGCAGCTTGTTTAGCCTGATGCATCTCAACCCGGGTTTCAAACTCGGCCAGTTCTGCTTTTTCCCGGGTATAGTCCTCGGCGGCACCATAATGTTTAGCCAGCACGGTATAAACCACCATAGTGACGACCCAGGTGGGTAAAAACAGGTAGTAGAACGATATGATGTCCAGCGCGTTCAGGCCGAAGCCAAAGATAAGCCCCACCGCCCATGATGTGACGGCCGGTGTACTGTGTGAGAGCTTTTTATAGCTCAACCAGTAGCGGCTCATTCCCAGCCTGGGAAACAGGAAATGTTCCGCAAAAACGATAGCTCCCACCGGGACGACCAATAGACCTGCGTAGGTCAGCAACGGCAGCAGCTTCGAAAATACGAACGGAAAACAGGCAATAACCACCGTGAACAGGCCTACGACAAAGGTGGTCCGGTTGCGGGAATGGTTACTGAAGATCGCCTGCGCGGCCAGGCCAGCGCGGTACAGATTCGCATTTGCCGTGGTCCAGCCTGCTACTATCACGATAACCAGACCGGACAGTCCCAGCGCATGATAAGCCACATCACCGGGGTCCAGCTCAACAATTGATTTTTGAACTAACACTGCGGTGCCTGCTCCCATGATTCCAGCCGAGATCCACGCAATATAATGACCGAATAACATGCCAGCAGAGGTGCACAGGCCGTAACGACGTTTTTTGGCAAACCGTAACAGTGCCATGTCGATCAGACCGAAATGGGTAATGGTATTGGCCGCCCAGGAAAAGCCTATGACCTCCAGCAACCCTATGCCGGGCTCCCCGTTTGCATCGAGCCCGGTCCACACCGAGACACTGCCTATGTGCATAAACTCCGACCAACTGGAGACCACAGTTTCGCCAATGACCGCATTGGCCAGCTCCGGCATCAGCACCAATGGCCCGCACAAAAACATGGTGAACAGCCAGGGCGCACAGATACCCGAAAAATTAGACACTGCATTAAAACCGTACATGGCAACCAGGACGACAATGATCCCTACGGCCAGTACCACCAATACAAATAGCCCATTGGTAGGATACCAATTCAGCTGCGCGGGAATATTCAGTGCGAAACGCACCGCGGTGGCCGACACCGTGATCATGGCTGCTGAAATAACGGTGAAGATAATTACATTGGCCCAGTTGTAAAGCCGGGTCATTGAGCTCCCTGCTATTTTTTGCAGATAGGTATATAAGCTTAGGCGGGTTTCCACTGCAATCGGTGTTGTGATTAGGGTCCAGCTCAGCACTGCCAGTATGTTACCGATCAACAAGCCCAGCAGGATATCGGTCATGGTGGCGCCCAGCGCAACAAAGGTTGCACCGAATACGAATTCTGTTGCCGCAACATGCTCGCCGGCATACAGGCCAAGAAAATGACGCCACCCTTTTAATTTATGCTTGGCAACGGGCAGTTGCTCTTCCTCTACCTGATGTAGATCAACATTGGGTTTATGCATAATTGTTCGTCCACTTACATTGTTCTGCGAGTTTTTCCGTAACCTGGCAGGTGGGTTGTTTATTCACATAGCGACGTGCTGCGAAACTATCTTCCTATGCGCCTGAGCTTTAGCTCACTAAATTGGCATATGCCAGCTGTGTGGGCATATTCTCAGCCGGCGAGCAAAAAGTCAACAGTTCGTTAACAAGTTAGACCAACGGATTATTAAAATTTATCGTTTCATTTTTGAGCAGATCGTAAACGGTATATTTAACAATTACTTGCTTATGTTTAGCGAACTCCGTTTAAAAACGTCCTGTTTACAACGTATCGCCGGGTGGGAGATTGCGGATAGTTTGTTTAATTGCTCAGGACGTTTATAGTAACTACCTGCAACCAGCTATTTACTAACGTTAAGGAAGCCTGACTTGGCTCGCACCGACCATATAATTTTTGACTGCGATGGCGTGCTGATAGACAGCGAAGTGTTAAGCATGCAGGTATGGATTGATCTGCTCGCACGGCACGATATTCATATTGATAAGAACTATTTTAGCCAGCATTTTTTAGGCCGCAGTTTTGAGCATGTCAAAAGCCAGGTGAAAGATGACTTCGCGTTAGACATCACACCAGCGCTGGCAGATGAGTTTGCAGAACGACTTAAGCTCGCCTTCACCAATGAGTTGCAGGTTACTCCCTTTCTATTAGAAGTTTTACCCAGTCTGGCGGTACCCTACTCTCTTGCCACCAGCAGTAGTCCTGAACGGACACGAAGCGCACTGGCGATTACGGGTCTGGATAGCTATTTTTCGGACGATCAGGTTTTCACTTCTTCTTTAGTAAAGCGGGGCAAACCCGCCCCTGATTTATTTTTACATGTGGCGACAGTAAATAATGTCTCGCCAGAGCACTGTCTGGTAATTGAGGATTCTGCGCCTGGCCTGCAGGCAGCTCGCGCTGCGAAGATGCAATGGCGCCACTATGTGGGAGGCAGTCATCTGCGGCACGGTGATGGCAACTACACACAAACACTTAATGACTGGCGTGAATTCGCCAGCGACTTTCCTCACCTACTTAACTCAACGGGATAAAATTTATGCCAACATTGCCTGCCAGTGAAGAGCGAAAACTGGAAGATGCAGCCCGCGCCGGCTGGTTGTATTATGTAGCGGGTAAAACGCAGGATGAAATAGCCAGACAACTGCACACATCCCGGCAATCAGCGCAACGACTTGTGGCCCTGTCAATTTCAGCCGGGTTGATCAAGGTGCGCGTTGAACACCCCATTCGTAGATGTATGGAGCTGGCCAGCGAGGTGCAGAACCGGTTTGGCCTAAGTCACTGTGAAGTGGTACCCAGTGATGACAATAACCCGTCCTCCACCGCCGGACTGGCCCAGGCTGGCGCCGCAGAAATGGAGCGACACCTTAAACAGTCAGCTCCCCAGACGATAGCGCTGGGGACAGGACGGGTATTGCGTGCCTGCGCTGATGAACTGAGTACCCTGCAGTGCCCTGACCACCGCATTATATCGCTGGTAGGCAATATAGCCGGTGACGGTTCAGCCAGCCGGTATGATGTAGCGATCCACGTGGCCGAGCGTGTGGGTGCTGATTACTTTCCCATGCCGCTACCGGTTATTGCCAATACCGAAGAAAGCAAAAGGCAGTGGCATGCTCTGCCACACGTGCAAAACGTTCATCAGCTTGCAGCAGAGGCGACGGTGGCCTTTGTAGGCATAGGTAATCTGGGCGTAGTGTCGCCACTGCATGACGATGGATTTATTGGCGATAGCGAACTGACTACCCTGCAAAAGCAAGGCGCGGCAGGCGAAATTATCAGCTGGATTTACGACCAGCAGGGCCAAATCATTGACTGCGAAATAAACCGGCGGGTCACCAGCGTGACCCTATCAGATCTCAGCCGTACCCCAGTGATTGGCATTGCCGCCGGTGAGGAAAAGGTGGCCGCCATCAATGGTGCGTTATTGTCCGGACTTATTACAGGCCTTATCACCAATGAGTATACCGCCAACCGATTGTTAAACGTTACCCCTTAGTATCTGGCAAG
>JBPEWW010000264.1:0-9558 GCA_052032275.1 Alteromonas sp.
CCAGCCTTCCCTCCCTTACCAACACTGTCGCGGCGTACAACGCCTGATCGCGAAACAAATTGGCAGGGACTACACTTACAGTGTCACAAACCCCCGGCACATTAAGACGTTGGGACAGGAGGATCCGGACATGATGATATCGTTTAAGCAATTAAAACACTTTTCACTGCACGCGACCGATGACGATATCGGAGGCTGCAAAGACATTCTGTTTGATGATCAGGATTTTGTGATGCGGTACCTGGTAGCCGATACGAATACCTGGTTACCGCTGAGCCGCAAGGTGGTTATTTCCCCCATCGCGGTGACCAAGGTGGATACCGAAGAGAAAAAAATTCACGTATCCATGTCTGCCCAAACCCTCAAGGACAGCCCGTCGATTGACGAACACAAGCCGGTGTCACGGGAATACGAAGAAACCTTATTTAAATACTTTGGCTATGGCTATTACTGGATTGGTCCGGGAGCCTGGGGCGATTTTGCCCACCCCACAGAACTGGCCGATGCCGACCGCGAAGCTGCCATGCAGGAAGACAATGCCATGCACTCGCAAAATCACTTACGTGCGTGTGGGGAAGTCAATGGTTACGACGTGGCGACCACGGAAGACGATGTGGGTCACGTTACCGATTTTATCTTCGACGACACCAGCTGGGCCCTTCGCCTGCTGGTGATCGATACCCGTAACTGGTTACCGGGTGGTAAGCGGCTGGCCATTCTCCCTTCTGCGATTGAACATATTGACTGGTCAAGCCATAAGGTCAAGGTGAAGCTGTCCCATGAGGCACTGATGGATAAGCCTGAAATTGATGTGGATCAGTTAGACGATGAGAACTATGTAAACCAGATTCTGCAACAGGCTGAGTAGTTATGTCAGACACGCTTTATCAAACACAAACCGCATTAGCACTGGATAATTTTCAAATCAGTGGTCAGCCCATGCCAGCTACATTTATTCATGCCCTGGGCTATGTAAAAGCCGCCTGTGCTACTGTTAACCACGAGCTGGGCAACCTTGATAAACAGCGTGCAGAAGCCATCTGGGACGCCGCGCACGAGGTGGCTCAGGGCAAGCACGATGACGCCTTCCCACTGGATGTGTTCCAGACGGGCTCGGGCACCAGCACCAACATGAACGCGAACGAAGTAATTGCGACGCTGGCCTCCCGCGCCTGTGGTGAAAAGGTGCATCCCAACGATCATGTCAACATGGGGCAAAGCTCAAATGATGTGATCCCTACCACCATTCATGTCAGCGCTGTGCTCGCGTCGAACCAGCAGCTGATCCCCGCAGTGGAAAAACTGTGTCACGTCATTAAAGATAAGATGACCCATGCCAAGGGCATGATAAAGACCGGACGGACACACCTCATGGATGCTATGCCTGTGACCTTCAGTCAGGAGATGTCTGGCTGGCGAGCGCAGTTACTCGCCAGTCTGGACCGCTTAGCCGATACGCAGGAACGCCTGAGTCAACTGGCCATTGGCGGTACCGCCGTCGGCACCGGCATTAATACCCATCCTGAGTTCGGTGCCAGGGTTGCCTCGGCACTGACACAGCAGCTGGGCCATACGTTTTTAGTGACCAACAACCATTTCAGCGCGCTGTCAGCACAGGATACGGCGGTAGAGTTTTCCGGCCAGTTAAATGTGCTGGCTACTGCCATCATGAAGATCAGCAATGATTTGCGCTGGATGAACAGCGGGCCGCTGGCCGGGCTCGGCGAAATCAGTTTAACGAAATTACAGGCTGGCAGCAGTATTATGCCCGGCAAGGTAAACCCGGTCATCCCGGAAGCCACGGCCATGGTCAGCGCGCAGGTGATGGGACTGCACACAGCGGTGAGCGTAGCGGGCCAGTCTGGAAATTTTCAGCTTAATGTCATGTTGCCGCTGATTGGTTACAACCTGCTGACAGCCATCCATTTACTGGCCAATGCATGCACGCACCTGGCTGATAAAGCCATAGCAGATATGCAGTTTAATGACGAAAAAACCCAGGAAATTCTGGCCAAAAACCCCATCCTGGTTACGGCTTTAAATGCCCGAATTGGCTACGAAAAAGGCGCTGAAATCGCCAGGCAGGCGTACCAGGAAAAACGACCAATCCTGGATGTCGCCAAAGAAAATACCGACCTCAGTGAAGCGGAGCTTCGGGAACTACTGGATCCGGGCAAGCTGGTATAAAAAACTGGCCGCAATTGCGGCCAGTCCTGAAGCGGTTGTCACCGGTTTTCTCAGGCACAAAAAAACTCATAGAGTAATTTAATGGTCCGGCACACCCGGTCATCGGCCAGGCGATAGTATATCACCTGGCCCTGCCGCCGCGTGGCGACCATGCCGGCCTCTCTGAGCACCGCCAAGTGTTGTGACAACACCGGTTGAGTGACAGGAATGCTGGTGAGCAAGTCAGTTACCGAACGTTCGCCGTCCAGCAGCAGGCACATCACCATCAGGCGCGTTTTATTAGCCAGGTGCTTGAGGTAACGCTCTGCTTGTGAAGCATGCGCAATAAGTTCTTGTTGTTCTGCGATCTGCGAGCTTGTCATGAATTACAGGTTAGAGTTGCAATGCCCTATTCAATCGTAAAATGGCAACATCAGGCAAGGTCGTCTGTCGCAAATTACCAAAGCTCTGCAAAACTCAGCCAATTTACTGTAAGTTACCGAAAATTATCGAAATATATGCTAAGTTAGGCATATAAGCGAAACTTATTCACACAGCAGAAAGGAGCAATCATGCTTATTACGATTCAGGAACGTCTGGCTGCAATCACGCCGCCAGTGCGTCAGGTTTCCGCTCAGGAAGCGGCGGCAGAAATGCAACAAAATGAAGGCCTGGTGATTGATGTCAGGGAAGGCTCAGAACAGCAGCAACACCCGGTGGATGCCAGTATCCCTATCCCCCGTGGCGTTCTGGAAATGAAAATTTCCGACCACTGTAAAGATCCCGCCAGGGCCATTTACCTGCACTGTGCCTCCGGTGTGCGTGCTCAACTGGCTGCTGAACAGCTTCGTGCCCTTGGCTATGAGAATGTAACCGCTATTACCTGTAAACTGGATGCAATTAAACACGCGCTGGACTGATGCCGGTGCTATTCAGCCGCCCCCCCTGGCGGCTAGCTTGCTTCCCCGTTAGGGCTTTGCATTCACCAGCGACAAGGCCACCAGCCAATAAAATAAAGAGAACCAACAATGCTTAAAGCCACGTTAGAACAATGGCGCATGTTTAAGGCCGTGGTCGACGCAGGCGGCTTTAACCAGGCCGCCGCGCAGGTACATAAAAGTCAGTCCAGTGTCCACCACGCGGTGCATAAACTCGAGCGTTCACTGGGGGTGGTCCTGTTTGAAAACAATGGCCGCAAAGTAAAGCTGTCCCCCTCCGGGGAGCTGATGTACCGGCGTGCAGACTTTCTGCTCAATGAAGCCCACAAACTGGAAGCCGTGGCCAGCTCACTGCAACAGGGAACTGAAACACAGCTACGGATCGCTGTCGATATTGTGTTTCCGGCCACCCTGCTCTACGCGGTGTTAACCAAAGTCTCGGAAGACTTTCCGTTGTTACGGGTAGAAATAGAAGAAACGGTACTCAGTGGCGCGAACTCATTGCTTAAACAGGGCAACGTAGATATTGGCGTTTCCCCCTTCCCTTTTGCAGAGGGGTTTAGTGAAGACTTGTGCGAAATTGAGTTTGTCGCGGTGGCTCACCCCGGGCACCCTTTACATCAGCTCAACCGCTCACTTACCACCGAGGATCTAAAGTCGCACCGACAAATTGTCGTGCGGGATTCTTCGGCTGATCGTAAGGCTGAGTCCGGCTGGCTGGGTGCCGATCAACGCTGGACCGTCAGTCACATTCGAACCTCGGTGGACATTATTTCCCAAGGGTTAGGTTTTGCCTGGCTACCGCTGGCCATGATTGAAAGTCAGCTTAACGACAACACGCTGGCCGCGCTGCCTCTTGAACACGGAGCGCTGAGAAAGTCATTGTTATACCTTAGCTTTGGGGATGGCGATCGGCTTGGTCCGGCAGCCCGGACCTTTATTGGTGAATTACGCTACCAGCTGATCAACTTACCTTCCAGTCGTGCCCACCCGGGCCTGGCAAATGCGACCGCAGATAACATCTGATACCGGGCAGCCTGAATGACGCGGCCCGGTTATGGCAGCGCTTCGGCAATTTGCGCACCCGCCATGAAAAAACCAATCGCCGCCAGAGACAGGCCCAGTAACGCCACCAAGCCATCGTCGGCAGCCATTCCTACCGCCATAATCAGCACGGCAAACGCCGGAATTAACCCTAAGAACGGGATCAGCTCAAGGGGCACCATCATTACCCCGCAAAACGCACAAGTGACCGCGATAAGCGCCCGGAACACATACTGACGCATAAAGAACCAGCGCGGTATCAGAAACCGATCCACGTGCATGACAAACGGCTTAATTGTGCCAATCCCTGAGTTCAGCGAGTCCCGGCTAAATTCAATTTCCCGTATCGTGCTGGGCAGCCATGGGTGTTTTTTAGCCAGTAAAATTTGCAGGGCAATGAGAAAAATAGTCACACCTGTCACGGTGGGTATGCCAGGAATTGCGCCCACGGGGGTGGCTGCTATAAAAGCCGGTACGGCCAGCATCGGCCCGAAGCCCCGTTTTTCCATGATTTCAATGAGCTCGCCAAAGGCGACCTTATCGTCCGATTGTGCAGACTGCATGCGCCCCAGTAACTCGTACAGGGTAATCGAACGTGATAAAGTCTGACTATACATGACTCAAATCCTTGACATAATTGTGCATAAACACTGCGATTACTGTGCCAATTAAACGCAATTGCTTTTACTATTTGGTTTCCGGCACAATCTCTGCATACTATGGGGGATTGATCCACACAACGAGGCATCCAGTAAACGTAATATTGGGTACTCACAACAAAAGGAATGTTAAGTGCTAACTGTTTTACTGGTCGATGACGATCCCGAGTTCACAGATGTAGCCTGTACGATTATTGAATTTCTTGGCCATGAAGTGCTCACCGCAGCGAACCTGGCCGAAGCACGTGACTGGCTGAACAAAGAAACCTTTGACCATGTACTTTTAGACTTCATGCTGCCTGATGGCAGTGGCGCTCACCTTTTCGACGAGTTAGACGCGCTTCCCAAGCGTCCCAGAGTTACCCTGATCACTGGCCACCCGTCGGTGAAAGGCATTATTAAAGGTCTCTGCGGCCCCAACATCGACTATTTGGTTAAGCCCATTCAGCGCGAAGAAATTGAAGCCGTGTTGTCGGGTAAAAAGGAGCAGAAAAAAGACAAGTCCGGGCCGAAAATTAAGCGCCATTTTGGCCATTTGATTGGCGAGTCCACGCCAATGAAGGAGTTGTATAAGCTTATTGAACGGGTCAGCCGCACCGGCGCCAACGTTATGCTGCTGGGTGAAAGTGGGGTGGGTAAGGAAGTCGTGGCTGCCGCTATCCATGCCGCATCCGATGTAGAAGGCCCGTATATCGCCACTAACTGCGGTGCGTTCTCGAAAGAGCTCATTGGCAGCGAATTATTCGGTCACGAGAAAGGCGCGTTTACCGGGGCGGTAGGACGCAAAGCCGGTGTGTTTGAACAGTCAGAAAACGGTACGCTGTTTCTGGATGAAATCACCGAGATGCCCATCGATATGCAACCCAATCTGTTACGTGTCCTGGAAAACAAAGTGGTGATCCGCGTAGGCGGCACGAAAACCATCCCGGTGAGTTGCCGGGTGGTGTCGGCCACCAACCGCAGCATGGAAGAAATCGCAGAGAGCAAGGTGCTTCGTGAAGACATCTATTTTCGCTTAGCCGTATTCCCTATTACCATTCCCCCGCTGCGCGAACGCAAAGAAGATATCCCCTTGCTGGCCACCTATTTTATCGACGAGCTGAATAAGGAAAACGGCACACAATTCGAATGGGACCAGACTCAACTCGATACGCTTAAGGCGTATGACTGGCCGGGTAATGTGCGCGAGCTGCGCCATTTTGTCCACCGTGCCGCCATTATGAGCGATCCTGATACCAGCGACCTGGAGTTGCCGAAGACTATTGAGTCGCCGTTCGCGAAAAAACAAAGTACCACCCCTGCCCTGCAGGCAGGCCGCACTATCGAGGATGTGGAGAAGGAGCTCATTTACGCAACACTTGAAAAAGTAAACGGAAATAAGACGCTGGCGGCCGAAATGCTGGGGATCAGTACCAAGACACTGTACAACCGGCTACACGCCTATGGCGACCTCAACAAAGAAGAATAATAAATAAAGGACAAGCCATGACTGAATCAGAATTAACCCTGCTATCAAAACATGTGCACGATGCAAGGAAACCGCTGAACCGTATATCGATGCAGGCGGAGCTCGTAAAAATGGCCCTCAACGGTGATGTTCCTAGCGAACGTGCTGTAGAAGCGCTGGATAAAATCATCGCCAGTACGAAAGCCTGCAGTGAATCGCTCACTACCATGGTGTCGGAGCTGAGTGACGCGCAGACGGAATAAGCGACATGTTTCAAAAGATCCTGTCATCGCTGTATAGCTGGGTGGCAATGGTGGCTGTGGTTCTTCTTGTTATTACAGCCAACTCTTTTTATGTAGTACATACGCTGGAAGAACTGGCTTCTCTTGAAGCCAGAATATTTACCACCAACCGGGTAATCAACAGCCTGAATACGCTGCATGTGGCCGTGCTCCGCGCGGAGTCCGGCCAGCGTGGCTACCTGCTCACCCGGGAAGAAGCATACCTGGCGGATTACACAGAAACGTTAAACCACATCAATGGGTTAATCGATCAGGTAGAAATTAGTGGGCTGGCCTCCGACTTACCCGAGCAGGTGATTCGGATTGAAAGCTTGCTCAGGCTCGCTAAAGCCAAACTCAACACCATTATCCGGGTGGTTGAACTAACCCGGGAAGGCAACCTGGAGGAGGCGCGCGCGTTACAACGCAGTGACCGGGACCTGCTCTTATACGAAGAGTTCGAGAACCTGTTTGATGTTATCGATCAGTCTGAACGCAATATGCAGGGTGAACATCTCGACAGTCTGATGACATTACGCAGTGATTCTGTCAATACCCTGATCATTTCATCCGCATCCACCGCATTTTTGATAATTGCCGTTTTTGTGCTGCTCAAAATGAACGTGCGAGAAACGCTGCGCCACCAACGTACGCTGGAAGAAAGCAATGCGAAACTGGAATCGAAAATTGCGGAGCGTACTCAGGAGCTGAAAGTCTATTCCGACGAATTAGCCCGTAGCAACCGTGAACTGGAAGACTTTGCCTTTGTGGCTTCCCACGACCTGCAGGAGCCGCTACGTAAGATCCGTGCGTTCGGTAATCGTTTGGAGTCCGGTTATGGCGATGTCATTGATGAGCGCGGCCAGGATTTTTTGAAGCGTATGCTGAATGCCGCCGAGCGTATGTCCATGCTAATTAGCGACTTGTTGGCATTCTCCCGGGTTTCCACCCGCGGCAAAGAGTTTTCTGAGGTTAACCTGGACGAGGTGTTTGCGCAGGTCCTCAGCGACCTTGAAATTGCCATAGAAGAGGCAGACGCCAGTGTGACGGTGGATCCACTCCCTGTCATTCAGGCCGACAAATCTCAGTTTGAACAATTGACCCTGAACTTGCTCTCTAATGCGCTAAAGTTCAGAAAACCCGATACGAAACCAGAAATTAGCGTCACCTGTGAAGATGCCTGTGAGGAGGATATTCGCGGGTTACTTCACGCCGAGCAGCATCAATGGAAGAAAATTACTATTCGTGACAACGGGATTGGCTTTGAGCAATCCTTTGCTGAGAAAATCTTTGCCCCGTTCCAGCGTTTGCATGGCCGAAGTGCATACAAAGGAACTGGCATTGGCCTCGCCGTATGCCGTCGCATTGTGGAGCGCCATAATGGCACAATAGCTGCAGACAGTGTTCCAGGCGAAGGCGCGACTTTTACAATAATAATCCCGGTAGACGGGGAACCATTCGCAACAAACAACGCAGAGGGAGTGGTCAGCAATGACTGATAAACAAGCATTACCCATTAATATTCTGATGGCGGACGACGATGAAGACGATCGCTTGCTGACTGTTGATGCATTAAAAGAAAGCCGGGTGCTAAATAATCTGTATTGCGTCGAGGATGGCGTAGAACTGCTTGAGTTTCTAAGACGCGAGGGCAAGTACAGCGATCCGAAAGACTCGCCCCGCCCCAGCTTAATCCTGCTCGATCTGAATATGCCCCGTAAAGATGGTCGCGAAGCCCTGCAGGAGATAAAGAGTGACCCTAAACTCAGAAGTATTCCAGTGGTGATCCTGACCACCTCTAAAGAAGAGGAGGATATGCTGCGTGGCTATGATCTGGGGTGTGCCTCTTACATCACCAAACCGGTAAACTTTGAAGGGCTGGTGGACCTGATGCGCGCGCTGGGCAAATACTGGATTGAGTTCGTAGAACTCCCTCACGACTGAGATTGAGGAACTGGTTTGACTGATGTAATTCGGATCCTGCTGATTGAAGACGATGAGGATGACTATTACCTGACGGCAGATTATCTGTCCCAGTGTGAAGAGCCTCGCTTCAAAATCACGTGGGTAACCAACAGTGCTGATGCGTTAAATGTACTCAAACGTCAGAGCTTTGATTTATGTCTGCTCGACTATATTTTGGGTGCTGAAAATGCCATTGACGTACTTGAAGTACTGAAGTCAAACCAGATCACAATACCGGTAGTGATCCTCACTGGTCAGTCCGACACCAAAGTCGACGAAATGGTCATGCGTGCAGGCGCCGCCGATTACCTGACCAAAAGTGAAATAGAAACCCCCCGCTTCATGCGCACGATGCGCTACGCCATGGTTCGCAGAGAAATTGAGAACGAGCGCGTTGAGCGGCATAAGGTTGAACAAAAGAACAAGGCTAAAGACAAGTTCCTGGCCCATCTTGGGCATGAACTCCGTACCCCGCTGACATCCATCCTGGGTTATACCGAGCTGTTGCTGGATGACAAGCAAAATACGGATATGGAGCAGGAATTATCGATTATACATTCTAACGGTAAGCATCTGCTAAGCTTGCTGAATGACATGCTCGACATGTCAAAAATTATGGCGAACAAACTTGAGCTTGCGCCCAAAGAAATAAACCTGACCGGTTTTTTAACCGATCTCCATGCGTTAATGGGGCTGGCCGCCAAGGAAAAAGGCCTGAAGCTGGATATCATTGCCCAGTCAGAAATACCCGAACATATCACCACCGATCCCACGCGTTTGCGCCAGGTACTTATTAACCTGTTGAGCAACGCCATCAAGTTTACCGATTCCGGTACCATTCGCGTATACATTGAGACCATTAAGCCGCTGCGGGAAAGTGAACCGGAAATGCTGCTGTTTAAAGTGGAAGACAGCGGAATTGGCATGCCAAGAAATAAACTGGACAGTATCTTCCAGCCCTTTGAACAAATTGAAGATGTGATGCGCGCCAACCATGGCGGCGCG
This sequence comes from Alteromonas sp., assembly GCA_052032275.1. Lineage (GTDB taxonomy): Bacteria > Pseudomonadota > Gammaproteobacteria > Enterobacterales > Alteromonadaceae > Alteromonas. Next base: position 9,506 of record JBPEWW010000264.1, read on the forward strand.
GGTCTGGGCCTGGCCATCTCACGGGAGCTGGTGCACAAAATGGGTGGCGACAT
>JBPEWW010000265.1:0-3518 GCA_052032275.1 Alteromonas sp.
CGATGAAGACTGGGGAAAAACCGTGCAAGCGTGGGCCGGCGGCAGCGGTGTCGATCACGTTGTTGAGGTTGGCGGGCCGGCTACGCTGGCGAACAGCATTGAGGCGTGCCGGATCGGCGGAAACATTGTGCTGATTGGCGTACTCACCGGGTTTGAGGGGGACATACCTACGGCGACACTGATGAGCAAACAAATTCGCCTTACCGGCATCATTGTTGGCAGTTATCAACACCAGCAAGCGTTTGTGCGCGGTTTGGAGTCAATGAACATCAGGCCAGTCATTGACAAAACCTTCCCGCTCAGACAGCTTGCGGATGCCTTTGACTATGAGGCGTCAGGCGCGCACTTTGGTAAAATTTGTATTGCCATCTGACGCGCCGGCGACACGCAGTCCAGCGACGAGAGTTGCCTGTAAGCCGGCGTGCAGGGTAGGCTGTTAGCACGCCATATCGCAAGGAACCCTGACATGACTCTGCTCACATTACGCCGTCTGATTTTAACCATACTGATGGTACTCGTTGCGGCGTGTGCCACTGTCCCTGCGCCCTCTCACTGGCAACCCGTGCCCGTCACGCTGGTGGAAAATGACGGTGAATATCATATTGAGCGGCAGGGCAAACGCTACTTTATCAAAGGCGCGGGCGGCACCACCCGGCTGGCATTGCTGGCCGCCAGTGGTGCTAACTCGGTGCGCACCTGGAGTGCTGATGACGCCGAGCGGATCCTGAATACCGCTCATCAGCACGGCCTCACCGTGATGCTGGGGCTGAGCCTGGGTAAGGAGCGCCATGGCTTCAGTTATGACGATAAGGCGGCAGTCGACGCCCAGTTTGAGCGGGTGCAAAAGACGGTACAGCAGTTTAAGGATCACCCAGCGCTGTTGGCATGGGGCATAGGCAATGAGCTTGACTTATTCTATACCAATACTGCGGTATGGGATGAAGTTCAGCGTATTGCCGCCATGATCCAACAGGAGGACCCGCATCATCTGGTCACCACGGTGACTGCCGGTATCGACGCGGAAAAGGCGGCACTTATTGCCGAGAAAGTCCCGGCGCTCGATTTTCTGAGTATCAATATTTACGGCGGACTCGACACGTTACCGGCAACGCTGGAACAGATCGGCTATAGCGGCCCGTTTGTGGTCACCGAGTGGGGACCAACCGGGCACTGGGAAGTCACCAAGACGCCGTGGGGCGCGCCCATCGAGCAGACCAGTACGGAAAAGGCCGCCAGCTATCAGCGCAGATATGAACAGGGCATAGCCGCCCCGGCCGGTCAGTCACTGGGCTCGTATGCGTTTTTATGGGGGCAAAAGCAGGAGACAACGCCCACCTGGTATGGCGTGTTTACAGAGGCAGGCCAACCCAACGAAGTCGTCGACACCCTGAGCTACCTGTGGACCGGTATCAGGCCAGCGGTGCGCGCGCCGTCTGTCAGTGGGTTTACCGTCAATGGGCAGACCGCGTATGAGGGCCCCGTGCTTACCAAAAGTGAAACCGCGACTGCCAGTGTGACCTACACAGCCAACAGCAGTGAGCCAGCCAGTCTGCGCTGGGAAATCTTACGGGAAAGTACTGATATCAAAGCGGGCGGCGACCCGGAATCCCGGCCACAGGTAATCACAGGGCGCATTATCTCGGATGACCGGGCAGGGACCATGCAATTTGCCGCCCCTGCCGCACCCGGCGCATACCGGCTATTTGTCTACATAGAAAACCGCGCAGGAAAAGTGGCCACGGCCAATATCCCTTTTTTGGTAAAGTAAAAAGCAATGCCGAGAACTTCGCCGCTCAGCCGTCAGCCCGGTATGCAACGCGCAGGTGTGCGGTGCAATACGTGAGTGAGCGTGTCTGGCGGTAGCAAATAGCTATCCGCGCCCGGTGAGGCGTGAAGTCTGGCGCGCGACAGACCGTGATGTCGGCGGCATGCCGTACTCTGCGCCCGCGACTGACGGTACGCTCAGCGAGCGTCTGGCTTACCCGTTTGCCGCAAAGCTGGTGAGCGCGTCGCCATCCAGACGGTAGCCTACCCATTCAGTTTTCGGTTTTGCGCCCAGTGATTCATAAAACTCTATGGCCGGGGTATTCCAGTCCAGTACGCTCCATTCGAAGCGCCCGCAGTGGTTAGCCACCGCCTGGCCTGCCAGGTGTTTCAGTAACGCTTTACCCAATCCTTTACCACGAAAATCCGGTGAGACATACAGGTCCTCCAGATACAGACCGTTTCGTCCCTGCCAGGTGGAGTAATTATAAAAGTACACCGCAAAACCCGCGGGCTTGCCCTGGTACTCACCGATGACACAGTGAGCCGTGGCGCCTTCTGAAAATAACGTGCGTGCCAGGTCGGCCTCGGTGGACTCGACCTCGTGCTCAGCTTTTTCGTAGATGGCCAGTTCGGTGATAAACGTCAGGATTTGCGAGCAATCGGCTTCGGTAGCCGGGCGGATAGTAATAGCACTGCGCATGATTCACTCCAGGTTGTAAAAACAGGCGTAGCATACCATTTGCCTGATAAAAAACTGACCGGCCAAGGCCGGTCAATAAAGGTTAAGATTGAGGGGACTGGGAAACCCTGGCGGTGTCCTTGCCCCGGTATCGCCGAACCCTGTCCATCAGCCAGAGGAAGGGCAGGCCAAGGTCAATCAGGATAAGGTAGAAGCAGGGCACCAGAATAAGGGTAACCAGTGTGGCATACAGCACGGCAAAGCCCAGCGCCACCGCCATGGGAATTACGAACGCCGCTTGCAGGCTGGTTTCAAACATAATCGGTAACACCCCGGCAAAGGTCGTGATGGAGGTCAGGGTAATGGCTCTGAATCTGGCCCGGCCCGCTTCAGACACCGCTTCGCGCAGCGCGTACCCCTGCGCACGACGCTGGTTAACAAAGTCTGTCATCACCAGTGAGTCGTTAATGACTACCCCGGCAGCAGCAATCAGGCCAAACGTCGACATCATGCTTAAATCCAGTCCCATCAGGAAGTGACCCCAGATAGCGCCGGTCAGGCTGAAGGGGATCACCGACATGATAATAAGTGGCTGCCCATAGCTTTTTAGCGGCACCGCCAGCAGGATATAAACCATGATCATGGCGGCAACAAAGAATAACAGCTGCTCATTTTGCTGGGCCTGCTGTTCTTCAATATCGCCACCCAGTTCTGTCATCACGGCTGGGTAGCTTTCTTTCAGCTGGGGCAGCAGCTTTTCATCAATTTGCGCCACCACCTCATTAGGCTCGACGGTTTCCTCGTCAATACTGCCCCAGACATAGACGCTGCGATAGCCACCTTCGCGGCGAATATAGCTGATCCCCGGCTGCTCTTTAAGCTGCACCACATCACCCAGCATCACCTCACGGCCAGCAGGGGTCGTGATCACGGTGTATTTTAAGTCGGCGAACCGCTCCCGTGTCAGCTCCGGATAGCGTACCATTACCTTGACTTCTTCGCCGTCGCGGATCACCCGCTGCGCCTCGCCGCCGTAGAAGCTGGCCCCAACCTGCCGGGCGATATTGGACAG
>JBPEWW010000266.1:0-4565 GCA_052032275.1 Alteromonas sp.
AATTGGCGGTGGTTAGTACCGCCAAATACATGATTCCGCCTCTTCTGAAACCCTATTGTCTTGCTCACCCCAATATCGATATCCATTTTACCGTGGGTAACCGCGAGCGGATTGCGAACCGCTTGCGCCACAATCAGGATGACTTGTATATTTTCAGTCATCCGCCGGTAAGCGACGGGCTACAGTGTTTGCCGGTTGCCCAGAACCGGTTACAGGTCATTGCGCCAGCGGATTATAGCGGGCCGGACCACTGTTCATTGGCGGCACTGGCCTCCCGGAAGTTCTTACTACGGGAGGCCGGTAGCGGCACCCGGCAAGCCATTGAGGAGTACTGTGTGAAGCACGATATTGCACTGACACGGACCATGATCGTGGAGAGTAATGAAGCTATTCAGCTGGCCGTGGCTGCCGGGCTGGGCCTGGCTATTTTATCTGAGCATACGCTGGCCCACGGGCCGGAAAAGCAGGTGAAGGTCCTGACGGTTAACGATTTTCCCTTGCGAAACCAATGGCAGGCTGTCACCGTAAAGTCACGGCCCATGAGTCTGGCCGCCCGGGCGTTTCTGGAACAACTCACGCACGGTCCGGCTACTATCACAGGAGGTATGAATGTCCAATAACCAGGAAGAGCATCATGTTCTGGAAGAAGTCACCGATGTCGTCACCGACTTCCTGCGGCGGGAGGCCGCGCCTGGCATATTATTGATGGCCGCCACCGTACTGGCATTAATTGTTGCCAATTCCCCGCTGGATACCTTATACGATCAGTTGGTGGCGATTCCGGTGCAGATTTCCGCCGGCACCTGGGCCATCGATAAACCCTTGTTGCTGTGGATTAACGATGGCCTGATGGCGGTGTTCTTCTTTCATGTAGGGCTCGAGCTAAAGCGGGAAATCTGCGAAGGGGAGCTGTCAAACCCCAAGGATATCGTCTTGCCGGCCGGCGGCGCCGTCGGCGGTATGGTCGTGCCCGCCATAATTTATGTCTGGATTAACTGGGGCAACCCGGTCGCTATGGCCGGCTGGGCCATTCCTGCGGCCACCGATATTGCCTTCGCACTCGGGATCCTGGCCTTACTGGGTAGCCGTGTCCCCGCCAGCCTGAAGGTATTTCTGGTCACGCTGGCCATCATCGACGATATTGGCGCCATTGTGATTATCGCGCTGTTTTACACCAACAACATTACCGAAACGGCCCTTATCATTGCCGCCGTGTGCCTGGTGATTCTGTGGCGTATGAACCGTCGGAATGTGGTGGATATTCCTTCTTATGTGCTGGTGGGCATTGTCCTGTGGGTAGCCATGCTTAAATCCGGGGTGCACGCCACTTTAGCCGGTGTGGTGCTGGCGGCCTTTATTCCCATGCGGGATCGCCGTGACAGCAGCTATTCCCCGGTGACCCGGCTTGAGCATGGGCTTAACCCTTCGGTCAGCTTCGTCATTTTGCCGCTATTTGCCTTTGCCAACGCCGGCATCAGTTTTGGCAGTATCAGTCCTGAGGGCATTTTTCATCCGGTCACATTCGGGATATTTCTCGGCCTGCTGGTAGGCAAGCAAATTGGCGTGTTTGGCTTTTGTTACCTGGTACTGAAACTCAAACTGGCCACCCTGCCCCGCGACCTCAAACTGCGGCATATTTATGGCTGTTCGCTGCTGTGCGGCGTCGGCTTTACCATGAGTCTGTTTATTGGCGGACTGGCGTTTCAGGAAACCGGTATTAACCAGATCTTTGATGAACGGGTTGGGATTTTGGCAGGCTCACTGGTCTCGGCGGTACTGGGTTACGGGGTACTGTACTGGGTAGGCAAACCGCAAAAAACCATTCGTGAAGAGCAGGTAGAAACGGGGCCGGCACCGGGCAGTAACGACTGACCAACGGCCTGACTGTCGCCCGGGCTAGCCGGGCGATGATACGTAACACGCGCCCTCCGGTAACCCGCGGAGGTGCCTCTTCCCTTTCCTTGGCCAGCCTCGCGTGCGGACAACGTGAATAGCCTGTGTGTTAAGCTGCCACCGTGCAGGTACTAGAGCCTGCACGGCGACACTCAGCGGGCTGCTAATCCGGCTTAGCGGTTTTGCTGCATATAATCCAGCGTCAGATTAGTCAGCAGTTTTACGCCTAATTTCATCCCTGCATCATCGACAAAAAATTCGGGGGTATGGTGAGCCGGTGATTCTTCTTCCGGCACATCCACAGGTTTACCCCCCACCCACATATACAGACCGGGGATTTTTTCCTGATAGAACGAAAAGTCTTCTGCCCCCGTTACCGGTTTGGCCAGAATGGTGTTCTCTTCACCGGCGGTCCGCTTTAACGTGGGCAGCATGGCTGCAGTTAATGCCGGATCGTTGTAAGTAATGGGATAGTAATAATCCAGTGGCAGGGTCAGTTCAGCTTCGGCCCCCATGCTCTCAGCAATGCCTTTGACCTTTCTCGGTAACGACGCGTAAATGTGCTCCCGGGCCTCTTTGCTGAGCGTTCGGATGGTGCCGACCATCTCCACTTCCGCGGGGATGATATTCGAGCGGTTACCGCCATGAATCGAGCCGACGGACACCACCGCCGCACTGTCAATTAGCTTAATTTCACGGCTCACGATGGTTTGCAGGCCCATGACGATCTGCGCGGCGGTCACGATAGGGTCCACACTCTTCCACGGATAGGCGCCGTGTGCCTGCTTGCCTTTCACCACCACTTTGAACGGATCGACTGCCGCCATGGTGCCGCCCGGGTTATAACTGACCGTGCCAACATCGGAATTGGCACTGATATGCAGTCCGAAAATCACATCCACATCGGGATTTTTCAACACCCCTTCTTTCACCATGACTTCAGCTCCGCCTTTCTCGCCCGGCGGTGCACCTTCTTCAGCAGGCTGAAAGATAAACTTCACTTTGCCGTGCAGCTCACCTTTCATGTCAGTAAGAATTTTAGCGGCCCCCATCAGCATGGCCATGTGGGTATCATGCCCACAGGCGTGCATGACTGGGACGGTCTGGCCATTAAATTCGCCGGTCTGGGTAGACTTAAACGGTAAATCGTTTTGCTCTTTCACCGGCAGGCCATCCATGTCAGCGCGCAGCGCCACGGTGGGGCCTGGCTTGCCACTGTCGAGGATGGCCACTACGCCGGTTTTCGCCACCCCCGTGGTAACCTCCAGGCCCAGTCCGCGCAGGTGCTCCGCCACGTACTTTGCCGTATTGTACTCACGGTTGGAGAGTTCCGGGAATTCATGTAAGTGGTGACGCCATTCAATCACATCGCTTTCCACGGCATCCGCCATTTCATCAACCCGGGTCTGGGCGGCAGAAAGTGTGGTCCAGAGGCCAAGCGCGGCGCAGGCAAACAGTCGGTACATAGTTCATCCTTTCAAAACTGCGGGCTGGCAGTCACCACCGAGTGGGTCACGCCAGGTTATTGGAGGTCGCGCCTGGGATGGCGCAGTCAGACTTTTACCCTAGCCTAAAGCCGGGGAATTGAAAAGTGACTTTGCATGGCGGGCAGTGGTTTAGGATGAGCGGCCGGGTACCGGTGAGCTGCCGCCCGGTATGCCGACAGACACAAAAAAACGCGCCAAAAGCGCGTTTTTCTATGCAGTCAGCCACACCCGATGACTAGCTCTTCTGGCGCTTCATCGCGTCAAAGAACTCATCGTTCGTTTTGGTCATGGACAGCTTATTAATGAGGAACTCAATGGCGTCAATTTCTGACATCTCATGCACGATTTTGCGCAGGATCCACATCTTCTGGAGTTCTTCCTGATTGGTCAGCAGTTCTTCACGACGGGTGCCGGAGCGATTGAAGTCAATGGCCGGGAATACCCGTTTTTCTGCAATCTTACGGTGCAGGTGCAGCTCCATGTTACCGGTGCCCTTGAACTCTTCATAAATGACTTCGTCCATTTTCGAGCCGGTATCCACCAGTGCTGTCGCAATGATGGTCAGGCTGCCGCCTTCTTCCACATTCCGCGCCGCGCCGAAGAAGCGCTTGGGTTTATGCAGGGCGTTGGCATCCACACCCCCGGTCAGTACCTTGCCTGAGGAAGGGATAACGGTATTATAGGCACGGGCCAGACGGGTAATAGAGTCCAGCAGGATCACCACGTCTTTCTTGTGCTCGACCAGGCGTTTGGCCTTTTCGATGACCATTTCAGCGACCTGTACGTGGCGGCTGGCCGGCTCGTCGAAGGTCGACGCGACAACTTCACCCTGCACCAGACGGTGCATCTCGGTTACTTCCTCCGGACGCTCGTCAATTAACAGCACCATCAGTTCACATTCAGGGTGGTTAGCGGCAATGGACTGTGCAATGTTTTGCAGCAACAGGGTCTTACCGGCTTTCGGTGGCGCGACGATAAGGCCACGCTGGCCACGCCCGATTGGCGATGCCAAATCGAGGACCCGGGCGGTAATATCCTCGGTAGAGCCGTTGCCCCGCTCCATCCGCAAACGAGACTGTGCATGCAGCGGCGTCAGGTTTTCAAACAGGATTTTGGTGCGGGAGTTTTCCGGCTTATCGAAGTTAACTTCGCGAATTTTCAGCAGCGCAAAATAACGCTCACTGT
>JBPEWW010000267.1:0-5452 GCA_052032275.1 Alteromonas sp.
TTCGGTAACGCCTGGTTAACGGGCGCAGGTACGCCCATCTGGGCAGGCTTATGGTATAACCGCCTGGATCCGAATGAATATCAGCTTAGCGTGGGTGCAGGCGGACTGGGACTGCCAGACCGTGACTACTACCTGAGTGACGATGAACGTTTTGTAAATATCCGCGAAGCCTATCTGGCGCATATTGAAAACATGCTAACGCTGGCGGAAGAAGAGAACCCGGCGCAGAAAGCCCAGACTATTCTTGAGCTGGAAACGGCTATTGCGCGGGTTCAGTGGCCACGCGAGAAGCGCCGTGACCGCGACCTGACACTGAACCAGATCGAGCGTAATGAGCTGGCCGATGCGTACCCGGGCTTTGACTGGGATACTTTTTTTGCACAAAGTGGCCTGAAAGTGCCGGCACTGAATATCAGTCAGCCAGAGCCAGTACGCGATGTAATTAATATCATCAATAACCGTGACCTGAGCGACTGGAAAGCCTACCTGACCTTCCATACGGTAAGTAATAATGCCACCCTGCTGGCGGAAGACGTTTATCAGGAACACTTCGATTTCTACGGACGTACCCTGAACGGTCAGCAGGAGCCTCGCCCCCGCTGGAAGCGCGCCATCAGTCAGATGTCGGGCACTGAGTCACTGGGCTTCGCCATCGGCAAAATTTACGTGGACGAATATTTCCCGGAAAGCTCAAAACAGAAAATGTCCGAACTGGTTGAAAACCTGCGTACGGCGCTGGGCAAACGGATCGACAACCTGGACTGGATGAGCGAAAAGACCAAAGAAAACGCTCAGGCTAAACTGGCGGCCTTCCGGCCTAAAATTGGCTATCCCGACAAATGGCAGGATTTTGACGGGCTTAACATTTCCGACGATCAGCTGGTTCAGAACGTCCGTAACCTGCGTAAGTTCTTCCAGGAGCAGGATGTGGAGCGCGAGCTCAAGCCGACTGACCGTGAGCGCTGGGGCATGACCCCGCAGCGGGTTAATGCTTATTACAACAGCTCATTTAATGAGATCGTGTTCCCGGCAGCGATTCTGCAGCCGCCGTTCTTCGATCCGAATGCCGATCCTGCGGTGAACTATGGCGCGATTGGCGCGGTCATCGGACACGAGATGGGTCACGGGTTTGATGATCAGGGCTCTAAATCAGACGCCCAGGGGATCCAGCGTAACTGGTGGACCGACGAGGATCGGGCAGCCTTTGAAGCGAAAGCTGACAAGCTGGCCGCACAGTACAGTGAATATGAGCCCATTGAAGGCAACTTCGTAAATGGCCGTAACAGCCTGGGTGAAAACATTGGTGATGTGGGCGGCCTTGCCATGGCGTATGAAGCCTACCAGCTAAGCCTGGATGGCGAAGAAGCCCCGGTCATTGATGGCCTGACAGGCGACCAGCGCTTCTTCCTGGCCTGGGCGCAGGTGTGGAAAGAAAAGCGTACCGAACAAAGTATGCTGAATCAGCTCCGCGCGGGCACCCATGCACCAGGCCGTTATCGGGCGCTGGCGCCTCGTAACCACGACGCCTGGTATAAAGCGTTTGATGTGCAGCCTGATGACGAGCTGTATCTGGCGCCAGAGGAACGTGTACGGATCTGGTAACCCACCGTGCCGGCCATAGTCGGCCGGCCTGCCAGACAAAAAAAAGACCAGCTCAGGCTGGTCTTTTTTATTGGCACTTATTCACACCCTCAGGTCGCTGCTGCCGCAGCGCCGGTTTGTGAACCAGGCGTGCCGCCTTTTATTTCCTGCTCAGCATATTTAAATGCCTCCAGGCGGGTTTTAAATACCGGAATTTCCGGGTGATGCTGATAGAAGTCTGCCAACACGCCTTCCACCTCGGGATTGGTACCGCACAACAGCAGGCGCCGGCCGGCGGCAGTCGCATCAGACGTCACCGTCTCTACGGCCATGGCTGCCGATACATCAAGATTTGGCACCCGGGTAAAGTCCAGAATAAGGAACTTACTCTTTGGCTTCACTTTTTCCCGTACATGGTGGCCTAAATCAGCGGCAGCACCGAAGCTCAGCGGCCCGCCAAAACTGAAGATGGACACATGCTCCTGAATGTTCCGGTAGTAGTTATTTTCTTCTTCACTGCCGTAAGACTCAGGGATCTTGTTCAGTTCAACCAACTGTAGCTGTGCGATCTGGCGCACATAGGCCAGTGAGGCAAACACCACCCCGACGCCAACCGCTGTGATCAGGTCTACGAACACCGTCAGGCCAAGTACCAGCAGCATCAGGATAAAGTCCCAGCGCGGACCTTTGTGGGCCCGTTTCAGGTAGCTCCAGTCAATGATATCCAGGCCGACTTTTACCAGGATCCCGGCCAGCACGGCGTGGGGAATTTTGGCCGCCAGTGGGCTCAGACCCAGTACTACCGCCAGTAACACCAGTGCGTGCGTCATGCCAGACAAGCGGTATTTACCGCCACTGCGAATATTGACCACCGTCCGCATGGTGGCACCCGCACCGGCAATACCGCCAATCAGGCCGGCGACCGTATTACCAATACCCTGACCAATCAGCTCCCGGCTGCTGTCGTGACGGGTCCGGGTCATGTTATCTGCAACCAGTGAGGTTAACAGGCTGTCAATGGCCCCCAGAATGGCCAGAATGAACGCGGCTTCAATGATCAACAGCGCCTTACTCTGGTCGAACACCGGCATATGCAGGCTGGGCAGGCCAGTAGGAATATCACCCAGAATGGGCACCGGCAGGAACAGACTAACCAGCGTACCAATGATCAGTGCAGCAAGCGCGCCCGGGACATACTTACCCAGTGACGGCGGCCACTTGTAAGCAATAACCAGGGTACCAAGACCCAGCGCAAGAGTGCTGAAATTAATGTCAGCCAGCGCAGTAGGAATGTAGCTCAGCGCCCCTATCGTGCCGCCCGGCGGCTCATGCCCCAGCAAGCGGCCAACCTGCAGAATAATAATGATCGCCCCAATTCCGGACATAAATCCGGAAATAACCGGATAGGGAACCAGCCGGATGTATTGACCGACTCCCAAAAATCCCAGCACGATCTGGAAGATACCCGCGAGCATGACCGCGGTAAAGATAAGCGCGACGTCGCCTGACAAACTGGCAAACAGCCCTGCCAGTACCACCACCATCGGGCCGGTCGGGCCCGATATTTGCGACGGGGTGCCGCCGAACAGCGCGGCAAAAAAGCCCACCGCGATGGCTCCGTACATACCGGCCATCGGACCTACGCCAGAGGCCACACCCAGGGCCAGGGCCAGGGGTAACGCCACGATACCCGCGGTAATACCACCGGTAATATCGCCTCGTAAGTTACTTAATTCAAACTTCATGAATAACTCCGTTAATGAGTGCGTGACGCAAATTACGCGTACGCTTCCTCAAGCGGTAAAAAGGTACCTGAGTTATCCGAATAGCACTGGATATCGCCTGACTCAATGTCATATACCCAGCCGTGCAGCTGAATTTCACCGGCAGCAATTTTTGCTGCAACAGCAGGATGAGTTCGCAGGTGCTGTAGCTGCTGAACCACGTTTTCCTGGGTGATTTCGTCCAGGTTGTCCAGTGACAGGCTGTCCTTTCCATGACGGGCTTTTACTGCCTCATTGGCACCACGGCAGTGGCAGAGCCACTCTTTCACATTGGGCAGGGCATCCAGGGCAGCCGGGTTAATGGCACCTTTCATGGCCCCACAGTCGCTGTGCCCACACACCACAATGTGGCTGACACCCAGCGCGGCCACGCCAAATTCAATCGAACCAATCATGCCGCCATCCTGCGCACCATGAGGAGGTACCACATTACCGGCATTCCGGCATACAAACAGGTCGCCCGGATCGGTCTGCGTGATCATAGCCGGATCGATACGGGAATCGGCGCAAGTGACAAACAGCACTTCCGGACTCTGACCTTTTGCCAGCTTCTGAAAAATGTCCTTCTTTTCCGGGTAAACGTTCTGTTGGAACTCTTTAACACCTGAAATTACGTGCTTCATTTTTGCTCCCATGAGTATTGTTTTGTTATGAAAATGAAAAGAACGAGTGTCACCTGATAGCTTTATAGAATAATATACCTTGTCGTGATAAGGTTTTACTATCAGTCAATTTTACTGCAACGTCACCACCGAGCATCCTATGCACTTTCAGGGCAAGATCCCGTCACTTAATCAGATCCGTTATTTCGTTACTGTTGCAAAGCACTTGAGTTACCGGCGGGCGGCCTCGGTACTGGGGATCAGCCAGCCTACCCTGACCACCCAGATTAACGCGCTGGAGGGCGCCGTCGGCGTGCCGTTGTTTGAACGTTCGCGCTCGGGCACCTTATTGTCGCCCCAGGGCAAAGCGCTGCTGGAGGCTGCCGAAGATATTTTGCAGGCCGGACAGCGCTTTGCTGAAATTTCCCGGGGCTTGTCAGAAGGCGAAGGGACCACATTTCGGCTGGGGATCCCGCCCACGCTCGGCCCTTACTTACTGCCCCATGTGCTGCCGGGACTCCACGCACAGCACCCTCATCTTAAATTTTATGTACGTGAAGGGGCACCGCAGGCATTGCATGACGGCCTGCTCAGCGGCGATTATGACCTCATTCTGTCTCCGGTGTTTGAGAAGAACTCCCAGGTCGTGGTTCACCCTTTGTTTACCGAACCGCTGAAATTTGTCATCCCCTCAGACCACCGGTTAGCCGGTCATCCTATGGTGTCTCCCCATCAGTTACAGGGGGAAAAAGTGCTGACACTGGAAGATCGTCACCATTTCCACCATCAGGTCCAGGACGTGTGTATGCGGATTGGCGCCAACCTGCAGCGTGATTATGAAGGCACCAGTCTGGATACGCTCAGACAAATGGTGGTAATGGGAATGGGGGTGGCCTTCTTACCGGGACTGTATATTCACTCAGAATTACACAAGCCTGACGCCCTGCATGTGTGTGAAATTGATGGCATGCCAATTGTCCGTCAGCATTCACTGGCCTGGCGAAATACCGCCCCGGGACGCCAGTCCTTTCGCGCCCTGGCGGCGGATATGCGCGAGATTATTCAGACCCGCTTATCCGACGCGGTGGCGGTGAGCGACGCGCTGGGCGAATAAAAAAAGGCGCCGCAGCGCCTTTTTTGTGGTGGTCGTGTATTACACCTTGAACTGATTGACCAGGTCCCGCAGTTCGGCTGACACCTGACTGAGCTGAGTGGCTTCGGCTGCCAGCTCTTCTGCATGCTGACTGGTCCGATCGCCCGAGCCAGAAATGCGTACCAGTGACTGGTTGATATCTTCCGCCGCCTGGGTCTGCTGCTCGGTGGCCTGGGCAATCTGGCTGCTCTGCGCCTGCACGGTGCCAATCGCCGTACTGATTTGTTCCAGTGACGTCACGACCCGCTCAGTTTTGGCCACGCCCCGCTCTGACTGCGCTTTGCCTTCCTGCATCACGCCGTTGGTGCGTTCGGCCATATTTTGCAGGCGCT